>JAYVKX010000247.1:0-9752 GCA_043768005.1 Novosphingobium sp.
CGGCGATTGCCCACCCATTCAGCCTCGCGCACTTGCGGCTTCAAGGCAGGCGCTGCACCCAGCAGATCGGCCAGGGCCACCACTTGCCTTGCCACACCCGGGCCAGACAGCACCAGTTTGCCCTTGGCGCGGGCCGGGGTAATCACCTCAAGCTCATGTCCGGTTGCATCGATCAGCACCAACCGGTCCGCTTTTTTGAGCACCGCGTGGGGTTTACGCTCTACCACATCGATCACCAGCGTATCGGGCAGCTGGCGCGAAACGCGCGCGTCCTCAACCCAGGACAGCTGCATCAATTCAGCGCGAAGCCCTTCGATATCAACCAGCGGCATCGCCCGGTTACGCTCACCCAGCACGCGTTCGTAAACTTTGAGCTCGTTGAGATGCTTGACCCCGCGCACTTCAACCCGCTTGACCTCAAACCCGGCGTCAGCGGCGAATACCGCCAGCTGTTGCCCGGCCATTGCGGGCACCCCGGCAAAGCTTGCCACAACCCAGGCCAGCGTCACCGCCCCGCCCAGGATCACGGCCAGAAACACCCGGTGCAGCTGCTCATCGCTGAACGGCATCCACGTCATGACGCTGTCAAAGGCCGAGCCTGTCCGCGCTTTGGCGGTGCGGACCTTCTTGGCCTTGCCTTGGGCTGCTGCAATTTTGCGAACGCTTTTGCCGCCACGTTTGATCTTCTGGCTCATGCAGAAGCCTCCTTGTGAGCGGCAGCCTTCTTATCGGCCAAAGCATCCGCGATGATCGCCTCAACCAGATCGCCATAATCCATGCCCAGATGGCGCGCCTGTTCGGGAACCAGGCTGAGCGGGGTCATCCCGGGCTGGGTGTTCACTTCCAGCAGGAACAGTCCTTCAACCCCGTACTCGTCGTCCCAGCGAAAGTCGCTGCGGCTGGTGCCCCGGCAGCCGAGCAAGCGGTGGCTGCGCAAGGCGATGTCCTTGCAGGCCTCGGCAATCTCGTCAGGAATTTCGGCCGGACAGATATGTTCGGTCATGCCTTCGGTATATTTGGCGTCGAAATCATAGAAGCCTGATTTGGGCTTGAGTTCGGTGACCATCAACGCCCGATCCGCGATTACGGCGGTGGTCAGTTCGCGTCCGCGAATGAATGGTTCGGCCAGCAGCGAGGGAAACTCCTGCCACGGGCCCTTGGCATCCCGGCTGATCGGATTGCCATAGTTTCCTTCAGCGGTGATAATCGCCACGCCGACTGACGAGCCTTCATTGACCGGTTTCAGCACATAGGGCCGCTCCAGCGGATCATGCTCATATAGCTCTGAAGTCTCGACAATCCTGCCCCCCGGCATCGGAATGCCATGCGGTACCAGCGCCTGCTTGGTCAGCTCCTTGTCGATCGCGATGACCGAAGTGGCAAGGCCCGAATGGGTATAGATCAGCCCCATCAGATCCATCATGCCCTGCACTGTGCCATCTTCGCCCGGCGTGCCGTGGAGCGCGTTGAACACAACATCAGGCGCGGCTTCCGCCAGCCGCGCCGCCACATTACGGTCCATATCAATCCGCGTCACCCGGTGACCGCGTGCTTCCAGCGCTTTGGCAACACCCTCGCCGCTCATCAGCGAGACGGGGCGTTCCGAGGACCACCCGCCCATCAGCACCGCGACATGAAGTTTGGGGAGCGTCATGCCTTGCCTTCTCGTTGTATTTCCCATTCCAGCTCGATACCTTGAGAGTGCTTGACCCGTCGCCGCACTTCCTCACCCAGTGCTTCGATATCAGCGCTGGTCGCTTCTCCCAGATTTAGCAGGAAATTACAGTGTTTTTCACTGACTTGTGCCCCGCCCTGCTGCAGCCCTCTGCACCCGGCAGCATCGACCAGTTGCCAAGCTTTATGGCCGGGAGGATTTTTGAAGGTTGATCCTCCGGTCCGGCTTCTAAGTGGCTGTGATGCTTCACGAGCGGCGCTGATCCGGTCCATCTCGGCCTGGATCGCCGCTGGCTCCCCCGGTCGGCCCCTGAACCGAGCCGCGACGACGATCGCGCCGTCTGGCAATTCCGAGTGGCGATAGGTGTATCCCAGCGCGCCAACCGGCAGCGCCACCCGCTCTCCCGAACGCAACACCACATCGCAATCGATCAAGCTGTCTTTGACCTCACCGCCATAAGCCCCGCCGTTCATCCGCACGAAACCGCCGACCGTACCGGGGATCGAACGGAGGAATTCAAGGCCCGCAATGCCTGCATCGCGTGCGGTTGATGAAACGAGAATGCCGCTCGCGCCGCCGCCGCAATCAAGCGTGACATCGCCTGCCGCAGCACATTTGGCAAAAGCCTTGCCCAGCCGCACCACCACCCCCGGCACCCCCCCATCGCGGACGATCATATTCGACCCAAGCCCCAGCGGCATAACCGCGATTTGCGGATCAAGATCGTGCAGAAAACCTTGCAAATCCGCAAGATCCCTGGGCTCAAACAGCCACTGCGCCACACCGCCAGACTTGAACCAGACCAGCGGCGCAAGCGGGGCACCGGGTGTCAGTTTTCCCGCAACTCTGGGAAGCGCCAGAGCGTTCATCCGCCCCTCCGCTTCAACTTTATCGCATCGGCCAGCCCGCCTGCCCATTTGGTGATGTCGCCCGCCCCAAGGCATACCACCAGGTCGCCGGGCTGGGCTGTCTCGGAAAGCACGGCAGCAAGCGCATCGGGTCCGGCGATAAGTTGCGCCGAACGGTGTCCGCGGGCCTTGATCCCCTCAACCAACTCATGCGAGCTGACCCCCTCGATCGGCTGCTCGCCCGCAGCATAAACCGGGGCGGCATAGACGATATCTGCATCGTTGAAGGCGGCTTGAAACTCTTCCATATGATCGCGCAGCCGGGTGAAACGGTGCGGCTGGGCGACTGCGATAACGCGTGCGCCGGTTTCAGCCTGAACCCCCTCGCGAGCCGCCGAGAGCACCGCGCGGATTTCCACCGGATGGTGCGCGTAATCATCGATTACGGTAATTCCGTCGATCTCTCCCACCTTGGTGAAGCGGCGTTTGACCCCGGTGAACTTGGCAAATCCGGTCTGGATTACAACATCACTGCAAGCCATCTCCACCGCCACTGCTATAGCCGCAAGCGCGTTCTGCACGTTGTGACGACCGGGCATCGGCAGCTCGATCCCCTCGATCCGCCGGACCGAGCCATCACGCTGGCGGATCGCCACGTCAAACCGGTTGCCACCCGGGATCGGGGTTACATTGTCCCCGCGCACATCGGCCTGCGCAGAAAAGCCGTAAGTGATTACCCGGCGATCGCGGACCTTGGGGATCACCGCCTGCACTTCGGGATGGTCGATGCACAGCACCGCTGCGCCATAGAAGGGGACGTTCTCGATAAATTCGACGAAGGCATCCTTCACCGCATCGAAGCTGCCATAATGATCGAGGTGTTCGGGATCGATATTGGTGACCACCGCGATGGTGCCATCAAGCCGCAGGAAGCTGCCGTCGCTTTCATCGGCTTCGACTACCATCCACTCGCTGGCGCCAAGCCTTGCGTTGGAGCCATAGCTGTTGATGATCCCCCCGTTGATTACCGTGGGATCAATTCCGCCAGCATCAAGCAGGGCAGCAACCATGCTGGTGGTGGTGGTTTTGCCGTGGGTTCCGGCCACCGCGACGGTGCGTTTGAGGCGCATCAGCTCGGCCAGCATTTCAGCGCGGCGGACCACCGGAATGCGGCCCTCCAGCGCGGCGGCGACTTCCGGGTTATCACGCCTTACGGCAGTAGAAGTCACGACCACGGCGGCATCGCCCAGATTTTCCGCATTGTGCCCGATCATCACCTTGATCCCGCGCGCGCGAAGACCTTCAACCACATAGCCCTCGGCAATGTCGGAGCCTTGCACGGTGTAGCCCAGGTTTTTCATCACCTCGGCAATGCCGGACATACCGATCCCGCCAATCCCGACGAAGTGGATCGTCCCGATATCAAGGGCGACGCCCTTCACGCAGGTTGCTCCTGCCCGGTGGCCGAAACGCCTTGCGCCACGCGGATCACATCCATCAGCGGCGCTCCGCCAAAACTTTCAACCAGATCAGCCAGATCGGCTGTCGCACCGGGATAGCCGCAATTCCACGCGGCATGGGCGGCGGTGGCCAGCGTTTCGGGGCGCTGCGCCATTGCCTGGATCTGCTTGGCAAGTTCGGCGGCGGTGAACTTGTCCTGGCGGATCATCCGCGCGCCGCCGATGGCGGTCATCTCGCGGCAATTGGCGGCCTGATGATCGTCGGTGGCGATCGGCAACGGGATCAGGATCGCCGGGCGGCCCACCGCAGTCAGCTCCGCAATGGTCGATGCCCCGGCGCGGCCGATAAACAGATGGGCATCGGCCAGCCGCTCAGCCATGTTTTCAAAATATGTGCCAAGCTCGGCGGGAATATCATGCCCGGCATAGCGCGCACGGACCGCCTCGATATCCTCAGCCCGGCATTGCTGGGTCACCTGCAACCGGGTGCGCAGCGCGGTTTGCAGCATGGCCAGGCCATCGGGCACCACTTCGGACAGCACCCGCGCGCCCTGGCTGCCGCCGGTTACCAGCACGCGCAGCAGGCCATCGGCGGTGAACGGCGGGAACGGCTTGTCGCGCAAGCCCAGTACATCATCGCGGACCGGATTGCCGACCAGCCGCACTTTTTCGCCGTATTTATCGGCCAGCCGATCGACCTGACTATACGAGGTCGCAATCGCGTCGACCCGGCGCGCAAGGAAGCGGTTGACCCGGCCCAGCACCGCGTTCTGTTCATGAATCACCGTGGAAATCTTGGCCGAAGTTGCCGCCATCAGCGCCGGAAACGCCGGATAGCCGCCAAACCCGATCACCGCGGAAGGCTCAAAGCTGTCAAACAGCCGCAGCGCCATCCGCCGCCCTTCCAGAATCGCACCGATGCCTTTGAGCCAGCCCAGCGGATTGCGGGTCAGCCGCCCGGCAGGCAGGATATGCGCCACCAGCGAAGGTGGCTTACCCGGCAGCTTTGCACCGCGTTCGTCAGTAATCAGCGCAACATGATGCCCGCGCCGCTCCAGCTCTACCGCCAGCGCAAAGGCCGGGATCAGATGCCCCCCGGTGCCGCCCGCCGCGAGCACGAAATGCCGACTGACTGCGCTGTTCATTTCAGGCCTCCCGCTTTCCCGCGCAGACTAAACGGATCACGCCGCAGGAACGGATTGCGGCGGGTGATGGCCAGCAGGAAACCAACGCTTAGGCACAGCGCAATGGTTGACGAGCCACCATAGCTGATCAGCGGCAGGGTCATCCCCTTGGAGGGAAACAATTGCAGATTGACCAGGATATTGATGAAAGCCTGCCCGCCCAGCTGCGCGGCCAGCCCCGCCGCTGCCAGCACGGTAAACAGATCTTCCTCTTCCACCAGCCGCAGCAATACCCGGATCATGATGGCAATATAGATGATCACGATCGCCGCGCAGACCACCAAGCCAAACTCTTCACCGATGACCGAGAAAATATAGTCGGTATGCGCCTCGGGCAAGGCCATCTTGCGGGTGCCAAGCCACAGTCCGCTTCCGGTCCAGCCGCCCGCCAGCAGGGTCTTTTCGGCCAGATCGACCTGATCGAAGGCAGAGCCGCCGCCGATGAAGCTATCGATCCGGTTGCGGGCATTGTCATAAAACAGATAGGCCGCGATCACCGCGCCGATCACTGAAGCCAAAGCCAAGGCGATGCGCTTTACCGATAAACCCGATAGCAGCACCAGCACGAACCACACCCCGCCAAACAGGATCGCCGAGCCAAAGTCTGGCTGGGCCATAAGCAACACCGCGATCAGGCCCATCAGTCCGGTGGCCACTTCAACCACGGGCAGATTGGGATCGCGAACCCGCCACGACAGGATCCAGGCCATGCCGATGGCATAGGCGGGTTTGAGAAATTCCGAAGGCTGGAGCGACATGCCAAGGTTAAGCCAGCGCCTTGCCCCGTTTACCGAGGTTCCGATCACCGGTACCAGAACCAGGCCGATCAGCATGGCAAAGCCCAGCGCAATGCCAAGTCGCCGCGCTGCATCCTTTGTGAGCAGCGAGGCTGCGAACATCGTGATCAGACCCAGCAGCTGAAAGCGCAGATGCAGATAAAAAAAGTGCAGATCATCAAGCCGTGTCGCAGCGGTTGAAAGCCGCCGCGCGCTGGCGGGGGAAGCTGCAGCCACCGCCACGGCACCGATCGCCATCAGCATCAGCACCAGAAACAGCAGAACACGATCAACCTCGCGCCACCAGATCGCCAGTTCGCTGCGGCGGCTGCGGCGCAGCCGCGCACCGGGATTGGCGGCGTTATGTTGGCCGCCACGCGGCACAAACGGCGGGTTACTGGCCATCATTTGCCCCCTGCCGGGCCATGACGCCTGCATCGACAGTATCGGGCGCAATCAGTGCTTCAACGATCTGGCGGAAATTATCGCCGCGCGCTTCATAATCGCGGAACTGATCAAAGCTGGCGCAGGCCGGAGATAGCAGCACCACATCGCCAGGTTGCGCAGCAGCAATCGCCTCGCGGATGGCTTCGCACATCATTTCGCTGCGCCGAACCGACATATAGGGGCTGAGCAGCTCGGCAAACAACGGGCCAGCATCACCAATTGTGTAAGCCGCCGCGACATTGCCGAAAAATGGTGCGCATTCATCCAGATTGTCACCCTTGGGCAGCCCGCCCAAAATCCAGTGGATCCGCGGGCTAGACTTGTTCGGGGTGGTTTTGGGCGGGAACGCCGCCAGCGCCGGGGCGGTTGAGGCCGGATTGGTGGCCTTGCTATCATTGATGAACAGTACGCCGCCTGCCTCCGCCACCCGCTCCATCCGGTGGGCAAGGCCGCGAAATGTGGCCATCGCCGGGCGCCACTGCGCCGGTGTCAGTCCCAACCCCTCGACAATGCCGACCGCGACCGCGGCATTCTGAAGATTATGCGGCCCCTGCAGCGTCGGCCAGCCGGGCTGAAGCAACGCCAGATCTACCCCATCGACCTGGCGCACCCGCCATAGCTCGCGCCGGACTGCCTCATGCTTGGCAACGCTGCGGGTTTCGGCATCGGCCATCCCGAAGATCGCCAGCTGATCAGGTCGCTGCATCGCAAACAGCCGCGCCTTGGAAGCGGCATAGGCGGCAAAATCAGCATAACGATCAAGGTGATCCGGGGTGATGTTCAGCAGCGCGGCAACTTCGCATTCAAGGCTGAAAGTCAAATCCAGCTGATAGCTCGACAGCTCAAGCACATAGACCCCGCCCGCATCAAGCGGCCGTTGCCCCAAAACCGGCAGGCCGATGTTGCCCCCCATCCGTACCGGCAGCGCAGCGCTTTGTAGCAGATGGTGGACCAGCGCGGTCGTCGTCGATTTGCCGTTGGTGCCGGTAATCCCGACCACGCGGTGCGCGGGCAGGCAGGGCCGGGCCAGCGCAAACAGCTCTATATCACCGATCACCGGCACGCCTGCGGCGGCAGCAGCATCGGCAATCGGATGACGGTTGAGCGGAACACCCGGTGATACGACCACGCCTGCAAACCCGGCAAGATCAATCGAAACCGGATCGGCCAGCTCCACCTTGCCGGGATATTTCGCCGCCAGCAGCTGGCGCGGCTCTTCCCGGCTGTCCCAGGCCGTGACCTGTGCTCCGCCCGCCAGCAGACTATCCACCGCAGTCAGGCCCGATCGGGCAAGACCAAGGACGGCATAGCGCTGACCGGCAAAGGCGGCAGAAACGATCACCGCACCTTCAACGTCGCAAGGCCGATCAGCGCCAGCACGATTGAGACGATCCAGAAGCGGATCACCACGGTCGATTCCTTCCAGCCAAGCTGCTCGAAATGATGATGGATCGGGGCCATGCGGAACACCCGCTTGCCAGTGCGCTTATAGACCGCGACCTGAATGATTACCGAAAGCGCCTCCAGCACGAACAGCCCGCCCACGATGGCCAGCACGATCTCGTGATGCGCGGCCACCGCAATCGCGCCCAGCGCCCCGCCCAGTGCAAGGCTGCCGGTATCACCCATGAACACCGCAGCAGGCGGCGCGTTGAACCACAAGAAGGCCAGGCATGCCCCCATGATCCCCGCGCACAGAATCGCCAGATCGCCTGCGCGCGGCACATGGGGAATGCCCAGATAATGCGCAAAGTCGGCGCGGCCCGCCAGATAGGCGATGATCGCAAAGGCCCCCGCCGCGATGATCACCGGCATGGTGGCAAGCCCGTCCAGCCCGTCGGTCAGGTTCACTGCATTGCCCGCACCAACCATCACGAAGGCGGCAAACACGTAATAGAACGGCCCCAGCGGGATCGAGCGGCCAGACAGGAACGGCACATACAGATTGGTATCGATCTGGCTGACGATCAGCCAGGATGCGACGCCTGCCACCGCGAATTCCGCCAGCAGCCGCGCCCGGCCCGAGATGCCGGCCGAGCTGCGCTTGCTGACCTTGTCATAATCATCAAGGAACCCGATCACCCCAAAGCCGATCGTCACCGCAAGACAGGCCCAGACGAAGGGATTGGTCAGATCCATCCACAGCAGCATGGAAATGACCAGCGAGATCAGGATCATCAACCCGCCCATGGTCGGTGTACCGCGTTTGGCGAGATGGCTTTGCGGCCCGTCCGCGCGGATCGGCTGACCCTTGCCCTGGCGGACTCGCAGCATGTTGATGAAGCGCGGCCCGATAATCAGTCCGATCACCAGCGCGGTCATCAGCGCCGCACCCGCGCGGAAAGTCTGGTAGCGGATAAGGTTCGCCACGCCCGAAAAATGGAAATAATCGGCAATGATGTAGAGCATCAGCCCTCCTTGCCGGCGAGCGCCGCGACCAACGCGCCCAGACCCACCGAATTCGATCCTTTGACCAGGATCGCGTCGCCGCTTTCCACGCCAATCGCCAGCAGGGCTTCATGCGCCGTCTGTGCATTCTCGCAATGCGCGAAGGGCAGCGGATTGCCAAGCGCAGCAAGGGGTGATTTCCCCAATTCGTCAGCAAGGGCACGCATTTCGTCGCCGACCAGAACCAGCCGGTCGATCCCGGCGGCGCGGATCGGCTCGGCCAGCGCAGCGTGATACGCGGGGCCGTGGCTGCCCAGTTCCTTCATAGCGCCCAGCACCGCGATCCGCCGCTTGGCCGGGGTGGCCCCCAGCTGGGCCAGCGTCGCGCGCATCGAGGTGGGGTTAGCGTTATAGCTTTCATCGATCAGCAGCGCGCGGCCGCCATCTGAAGTGGTAATTTCCGTCCGCGCACCCCGGCCCTTCAGGCCTTCCATCTCTGCCAGCGCCAGTCCTGCCGCACCAAGATCACCGCCCGCCGCACGAACTGCGGCCATTACTGCCAGCGAATTGATCACCCAATGCTCGCCCGGTGCCGCCACGGTATAGCACATCCGGCGATCACCCAGATCAACCGTAACCAGCGAGCCACCATTGTGGGCCGCCACCGCATCGAGCAGCCGGACATCGGCATGAGTAGCCCGACCGAAGGAAACCACCGCGCCTGCATGACGTTCGGCGGCTTCTTTCAGCCGGGCATAATGGGGGCTATCTGCTGGAATTATTGCGATCCCTCCGGGCTCCAGCCCCCTGAAAATTTCCGCCTTGGCATCCGCAATCGCCGCTTCGCTGCCCAGCATTTCGATATGCGCAGGCGCGATGGTGGTGATTACGGCAACATCCGGGCGGACCTGTGCAGCCAGCCCGGCGATCTCTCCGGCATGGTTCATCCCCATCTCGAAAATCGCGAACTTGCT
>JAYVKX010000248.1:0-3351 GCA_043768005.1 Novosphingobium sp.
TTGAGCTTGATGATATCCATCGTCGCCATGGCCAGGCCCGCACCATTGACCATGCAGCCAATGTTTCCATCGAGCTTGATATAGGCCAGATCATACTTCGATGCCTCAACCTCGGCGGGGTCTTCCTCGGTCAGATCGCGCAATTCGACCAGATCCTTGTGGCGGAACAGCGCATTTGAATCGAACCCGACCTTGGCATCAAGGACCAGCAGCTGGCCATCTTCGGTGACCGCGAGCGGGTTGATCTCGATCTGCGAGGCATCGGTGCCGATGAAGGCATCATACAGCTTGGCCGCAACATTGGCGGCCTGCTTGGCCAGATCGCCCTCAAGCCCAAGCGCATCGGCGACCGAGCGGCCATGGTGCGGCATGAAGCCGGTGGCGGGATCGACGGTGAAGTTGCGGATCTTTTCCGGCGTATCATGCGCGACGGTTTCGATATCCATTCCGCCTTCGGTCGAGACGACCAGCGCAATCCGCCCGGTGGCGCGATCAACCAGCAGCGCGAGGTAGAATTCCTTGGCGATATCAACCCCATCGGTGACATAAAGGCGGTTGACCTGCTTGCCGGCATCGCCGGTCTGGATCGTGACCAGCGTGTTGCCCAGCATATCAGTGGCCGCCGCGCGCACCTCATCAGCGGAGCGGGCCAGCCGGACCCCGCCCTTGGCATCGGGGCCGAGTTCCTTGAACTTGCCCTTGCCGCGCCCGCCCGCGTGGATCTGCGCCTTTACCACATAGAGCGGCCCGGGCAGCTTGGCGGCGGCGGCAACGGCTTCATCCACGCTAAGGGCGGCAAAGCCTGCGGGCACGGGCACGCCGAATTTCGCGAGCAGTTCCTTGGCCTGGTATTCGTGGATGTTCATGGCAAAAATCCTGCTGTGGCGAACGGCCGCGCGGGGCCGGATGGGTGCGCCGCCTTAAGCACAGGGGGACCGGCTTGAAAAGGGGCATAGTTGCGCGGTTAAGCCCTGTTTGCCACTTGCCTTGGCCGTGCCGCACGATCAATGCTGCACGCAGGGATGATCGATCGCAACCGCCTTGAAACAATCGTGCGCGAAGCAGGCCGGATGGCGCTGGCGCGCTGGCCGGGTGATGGCCATGCGCTGGAGGTGTGGGACAAGGATCCCGGCAACCCGGTGAGCGCAGCTGATCTGGCGGTCGATGGCTTTCTCAAACGCGAGCTTGGCGCGCTGCTGCCGGCGGCCGGCTGGCTATCGGAAGAGACGGTTGATGCGCCCGAACGGCTGGGCCATGATGGCCTGGGCAAGGGGCTGCTGTGGCTGGTCGATCCGATTGACGGCACCCGCGATTTCGTGCGCGGGCGTAGGGGCTGGGCAATCTCGGTCGCGCTGGTCAGCGCCGGGCGGCCATTGCTGGGGATGCTTGATGCCCCGGCGCGCGGCGAATTCTGGTCGGGCGAGGCGGGGCAGGGCAGCTGGCGCAACGGCATCAGGCTCGCCGCCAGTACCCGCCAGCAATTGCCCGGCGCGCGGGTTCCTGCTGAGCGTCTGCCCACGCCGGATTCGGATCTGGTGCTGGTCGATCAGCCCAACAGCATTGCACTGCGGATGGCGATGGTCGCCGCCGATGAGGCCGATCTGGTGGCTACACTGCGCTGGGGTTATGAATGGGATATCGGGGCCGCTGCGCTGATCGCGCGTGAGGCAGGCGCCACCGTAACCGACGCGTTCGGCGGGGCGCTGGGCTATAACAAGCCCGATCCGCGCGCCTTCGGAGTGCTGGTAACCGCGCCCGCGATCCACGCCGCAGCGGTGGACCGGCTGGCAGCGCGGGCCAAAGAACTGGCGGGGTAATCCGTCGCCCCGGGACAAGCCCGGGACGACGGGATTTGCTTACTGGCCCGATCGGGCGGCGGTCACGTCTTCCTGGCTTACCGGCACGATCTTGATTTCGACCCGGCGGTTCCTGGCCCGGCCATCGACGGTATCATTGCTCGCCACCGGCATCGTCTCACCAAAGCCCTGGCTGCGCACGCGCGCCGCGCCAACCCCCTGGCTGATAAGATAATTGGCCACGGTCCGCGCCCGGCTTTCCGACAGCGTCTGGTTGAACGCGTCCGATCCGGTCGAATCGGTGTGGCCATAGACATCGATCAGGCTGCTGGGATATTGCTGGAGGCTGGTCGCCACCTGGTTCAGCGTAGCGCGGAAGGCCGGCTTCAACGTGCTGCTGCCGACATCGAAGGTGACACCATCGGGCAGATTGACGAGGATCGCCTTGCCGCCATCGGCTTCGGTCACATCGACGCCGGATCCGGCGGTCTGTTCCTTCAGCTCCTTGATCTGCTGGTCCATCTTGTAGCCGACCACGCCGCCGGCCACGCCGCCGATCCCGGCGCCAACAATGCGCCCGGTCTTGCCGCCGATAACCCCGCCCAGCAGCCCGCCCAGCACCGCGCCGCCCACGCCGCCGATGGCGGTGCGCGAGACCTTCTTTTCACCGGTGTTGGGATCGGTCACGCAGGCCGAAACGGCCAGCAGCGAAACGGCGCTAAGGCTTGATACGATGAGATTAGTTTTCTTCATGGTCTGTCCCCGATTGTGGCAATAGGTGGCATTAATTCTGTGTCCTGCAACATGAATGGAAGGTGGATCGCCTTCTTGTCAATCAGATGGGCCAAACCGATGGCCGCATTCACGCAAGCCAATGTTGTCCATCTGCCAACAATTCTGCTAACTCCCCAAACGTGACACCGTTCCCATGGACTGACGTCTTTATTATCGCAGGGCTGATCCTGCTCAACGGCCTGTTCTCCATGTCGGAGCTGGCAATCGTCTCTGCGCGCCCGGCGCGGCTGCGCCTGGCGGCAGAGCGCGGCAGCAGCGGCGCGCGGGTCGCGCTGCAGCTGGCGGCCGATCCGGGCAAGTTTCTGTCCACCGTGCAGATCGGGATCACGCTGGTCGGGATCATCGCGGGCGCCTTTTCGGGATCGCGGCTGGGCGGACCGATGGCCGAGCGGCTGGAGCTGCTGGGCGTGGCAGAACGTTATGCCGATAACGCCGGGTTTATCCTGGCGATCGCGGTGACGACTTACCTTAGCCTGGTGGTGGGCGAACTCGTGCCCAAGCAGCTGGCCCTGCGTGCAGCAGAACCGATCGCGCTGATCGCCTCGCGCCCGATGGCAATGGTCGCGCGGATCACCGCGCCGTTCGTGTGGCTGCTCGATCGTTCGTCCACGCTGCTGCTGCGGCTGGCCGGGGTGCGCCAGGCCGGAGAAGATATCGTCACCGCCGAAGAGCTGCACATGATCTTTGCCGAAGCGACGCGTTCGGGCGTGATCGAAGAGGATGAGCGCGCGATCATGAGCGGGATCATGCGGCTGGCGGA
>JAYVKX010000249.1:0-8666 GCA_043768005.1 Novosphingobium sp.
ACGGCCAGCGGTAAGGATAGCGTGCTGTTTCGCGGCCATATTGCGGGTCTTGCCCGGCTGCTGCCGCAAATCACCCCGATGATGGCGCCTAACGTGAACAGCTTTCGCCGGATGCGGCCCGATACGGCGGCACCGATCAACGTCCAATGGGGCACCGATAACCGGTCTTGTGGGTTGCGGGTGCCAGTATCCGATGCGAAGAACCGCCGGATCGAAAACCGCCTTCCCGGGGCGGATTCCAACCCGTACCTTGCCATCGCAGCCTCATTGGTCTGCGGCTATATCGGGATGGTTGAGCGGATGATCCCGCCCAAAAGCATCGAGGGCAATGCCTATAACCGCGCGCGCACCCTGCCGCGGTCGCTGGAAACCGCGCTGGATCGGTTCAGCCACTGCCGCCCGGTCAAAGCGCTGCTGGGCGAAGATTTCTTCGATATTTTCTACGCGATCAAGGAATGCGAGCTGTTTCACTATCAGTCGGTCATCAGCTCGTGGGAGCGTGAACATCTGCTGCTGCGGGTCTGACGGCGCGTGGCAGATTCGCTGGCTGACAGCTATTACCGGGCCAGTGCCAATCCGTTCGAGCCTCAGCCAGAGCTGATCGGCGCGCATCAGGCCGATCTATGCGTGATTGGCGGCGGGTTCACCGGGCTTTCGGCGGCATTGACGGCGGCGGAAGCCGGGCTGTCGGTGATCCTGCTTGAGGGAGAGACGATCGGCTTTGGCGCATCAGGCCGCAATGGCGGGCAATTGATCCCCGGCCTCAGATGGTCGCTGCGCGAACTGGAAGAAAGCTTCGGGCGTAACCGGGCCAAAGCGATATTTGGTCTGGCGCTTGAGGCTCGCACATCCGTCCATACCCGGATCGCGCGGCATGGCATTGCCTGCGATCTGGAACCGGGCCACCTTGAGGCAGCGCACAAGCCCGCACATTTTCAGGCGATGTGCCGCGAGGTAGAGCTGCGCCGCCGCGTGCTGGGTGAAACAACGCTTGAAATCATTGCCCCGGCAGACATGGCGCAGCACGTCGGGACGGATCGCTACCACGGCGGCGTGCTGGATCGCAGTGGGGGGCATTTCCATCCGCTCAACTATGCGTTGGGACTGGCTCAGGCTTGCCTTGCTGCTGGGGTCAAAATCTTCGAGCGCAGCCGGGTGATGGCATTGCAGCCTGATGGACGGGTGGTGGCTCGCACCGCCAAGGGAAGCGTAAGTTCTGCTCACGCGGTTATCGCCTGTGATGGCTGGACTGGCGATCTGATGCCCGCCCTTGGCAGCTACACCGTGCCGATCATGAACTATAATATCGCGACCGCGCCGCTTCCACTGGCGCTGGCAGATGCCATCCTGCCAAGCAATGTCGCGGTGGCGGACAGCCGGTATGTGCTCAACTACTATCGCCTCTCGGCTGATCGCAGACTGATTTTTGGTGGGGGTGAGAAATACAGCCAGAACCCTCCGGCCGATATCGGCGCGTTTGTGCGGCCGCACATGGCCCGGTTGTTTCCTGCGCTCGGGCCGGTTCCGATTGATTTTGCCTGGGGCGGAGTGGTGTCGGTAACGGCCAACCGGCTTCCGCATCTGGGCCGGCGCGGCAACTGCTATTTCGCGCATGGTTTTTCAGGCCATGGCGCGCTGCTCACGACGCTGGCCGGTGAACTGATCGCCGAGGCGCTGACCGGCCAGACCGATCGGTTCGAGCTGCTGGAAGGCCTGCCGCATAATCGCTTTCCCGGCGGCAAAATCCTGCAACGTCCACTCGCGACCCTGGGGCTGATCTATTACGCGATAAGGGACCGGCTGTGATTGACCGGAGCCGCTTGCCAGCCGTGCATGAAGCGGAACTGGCGCGGTTTGTTGCCCGCAATCCGCTGGCCGCCCAGCATGCACAGGTGCGCGCGCTCCACTGGCACGAGGGCGTACCCTTCCACTGGATGCGCGATTGGCCGAGCCCGTTTCCGCTGGCCGTCGCCAAGGCGCAAGGAGCAGTGCTCACCACGGTAGACGGGCAGCAGCTCGATGATTTTTGCCTTGGCGATACAGCCGCGATGTTCGGTCATTCGCCAGCACCGGTTTCCCAGGCGATAGCGCATCAGGCGGCGGCGGGGATCAGTTTCATGCTGCCAACGGCCGAAGCTGATCTTGTGGGTGAGCTGCTGGCCGAGCGGTTCGGGTTGCCCCTGTGGCAAGTCACCACCACCGCTTCAGAGGCTAACCGGGCGGTAATCCGCTGGTGCAGAGGGATTACCGGACGGCGCAGGATCCTGATTTTCAACGGCTGCTATCACGGCGCAGTGGATGATGCCTTTGTCGATCTGCGACAAGGAATGCCGGAAACGCGGGCCAGCCTGATGGGACAGGTAGCAGACATCACCCAGACCACCACCGCGATCGAGTTCAACGATGTGGCGATGCTGGAGGCGGCGCTTGCAACCGGTGAATATGCCTGCATTCTGGCCGAACCGGTCATGACCAATGTCGGGATGGTCATGCCCGAGCCCGGCTTTCTTGACCGGGTGCGGGAATTGACCAGAGCGACCGGGACGGTTCTGGTCTGGGACGAGACACATACCATTTCGTCGGGCTGGGGCGGCCATAGCGGCACTCACGGTCCTTCTGGCGATATGCTGGTGATCGGCAAGTCGATCGGGGGCGGGGTGCCTTGTGCCGCTTTCGGGTTCAGCGCCGAGGTAGCCGAGCGCATGAAAGCGGCGCGGGCGGCGCTACCGCCGGGTCATTCGGGTATCGGCACCACCCTGTCGGCCAATGCGCTGGCGATCAGTGCGATGCGGGCGATGTTGGAACAGGTGATGACCCCGGCGGCCTATGATCACATGATCGCGCTTGCTGGTGAATTGGTCGTAGGACTGCACGCGGTAATCGCGCGGCGCGGCCTGCACTGGCATATCAGCAATGTTGGCGCGCGGGTTGAGCTGATCTGCGCCGCCAGCCCGCCGCGTAATGGCACGCAGGCGCGGGCCGCGATGGATAGCCAGCTTGAACCGCTGCTGCATCTGATGCTGATCAATCGCGGCATACTGCTCGCGCCGTTTCACAATATGATGCTGCTCAGTCCCGCTACGACCCAGCAACAAGTCGGGCGGTTGATATCCTGCGTGGATGAAGCGGTAGGAATTTTAATAGACTGATATTTAACAGTTAAGGGGGAATAAGCAGTGGAACAGAAACCGGGATTGGCCAAAGGGGCCTTGGGTGCGGTTGAATCTGCGATCATGGGGATCGCCGGGACCGCGCCAGCCTATAGCATCGCGGCGACTACGGCGACTTTCGTTGCGGTGGTCGGCACTCTGTCTGTCGGCAGCATACTCTATTGCGGGTTGATCATGTTCGGCCTGATGTTTGCCTTTTCCAACCTCAACAAGATGTCACCCAATGCAGGCGCGGCGTTTGCCTGGGTGGGCGAGGTGTTCGGGCCAACCTGGGGCTTCTTTGCAGGCTGGGGCCTGCTGGTCGCCTCAGTGGTATTCATGGTTTCCGCCACAATCCCCGCTGCTGCCGCCACCTTGCTGCTGCTTGCGCCCCAACATGTCGAAAGCACCGGCTGGGTAACCTTTGTGGCTGCGCTGTGGCTGACCGTTGTCACCATCATCGTGACCAAGGGCGTAAAGCAGGCCAGCTATGCCCAGATCACGCTGACAATAATCGAAACGGTGATTATTTTTGGCCTGATTATCGCTGCGATCGTGAATTTTGCGCCCAATCCGGCACATGTTCCATCGCTGGCGTGGATTTCGCCCTTTTCGTTCACGCCGCAGCTTTTTGCCACAGGCGCGCTGACCGGCGTATTCTTTTATTGGGGCTGGGACGTCACGATGAACCTGGGTGAGGAGACCATGGATGGTGATCCTTCGCCGGTTGGCAAAGGCGCATTCTGGGCGATGGTCAATCTGATGATCTTCTTCTTGGTAATGATGGTTGTCGTGCTGATCGCCCTGACCGATCAGGAAATCGAAGCCGCCAATACCAATGTCCTTTATGCGATCGCCAGCAAGATATTCTCCAGCCCGTGGAGCTATCTGGCGGTGATTTCGACGATCCTCAGCACAGTCGGAACGATCGAAACACAGATCCTGCAGTTCAGCCGCAGCATGTTTTCCATGTCCCGTGCTGATATGCTGCACCCGCGTTATGCGACGGTCCATCGCAAGTGGCAGACGCCTTGGGTGGCAACCCTGGCGATCTGGGCACTGGGGCTTATCCTGCTGTTCTCCTCTTCTTACCTGCCGAGTGTAAACGCCATTCTGCAAAGTTCGATCCTGGCGATCGGTATCCAGATCTGCTTTTACATGAGCCTCGCTGGATTTGCCTGCGCCTGGCATTATCGCAAGATGTTGCACGACGCTCCACTGGCATCGATTACACATGTCATCTGGCCCTTTCTCAGCTCTGCCTTTATGGTGTTTGTCGGGCTCTACAGCATCCCGACGTTCGACACTGTCACGCTGGCGGTAGGGGTTGGCGGTCTGGCACTGGGCTTTGTGCCCCTGCTGCTTGGCCGCCTGCGCCGTGCTTGATTTTGCTTCTTCGCTTCATGAATTCCAGGATATTTGACCAATTATGACCGCAGTATCATCCAAGCAAATTGCGCCACTTGCAGAAGCGGAGGCATTCTTTGCCAAGCACCCGGATATCGATGCGATCGATATCATTTTCACCAATATGTGCGGGGTTCCGCGCGGCAAGCGGTTGCGCCGTCATGAGGTTCTGGGCGTTTATAAAGCGGGACGGTTCCTGCCCGGCTCAGTAGTGGTGGTGGACATCACCGGGCGCGATACCGAGGAAACCGAGCTGGTCTGGCAGGATGGCGATGCTGATCGTCAGGTCTGGCCAATTCCCGGCACGCTGGTTCCTTCGCCGTGGGCCGGGCCGGGGGCAGCACAGTTCCTGACCGGGTTTTACGAGCTGGATGGCACACCGAACGATCTTGATCCGCGCCATGTACTGGGCGCGGTGATCGATCGGATGGCGGGGCTTGGGTATACGCCCGATGTGGCGGTTGAACTGGAATTCTATCTGGTTGATGCAAAGCGCGGAGCGGATGGGCGACCGGTGCCGGCACGATCGCCAGTAACCGGCGAGACACCAAGTGATATCCAGGTCTATGGTCTCACCGAAATGGATGATTTCCGCCCGTTCTTCGATGATCTTTATGCCGCTGCCGATGCGCAGGGCTTGCCGCTGGAAGCTGCAATTTCGGAATATGCGCCGGGTCAGTTTGAAATGACTTTGGCGCACCGCCCCGATGCGCTGCGCGCCTGTGACGAGGCGATCATGCACAAGCGTATGGTCAAGGCGGTTGCCGCCCGTCACGGCATGGAAGCGACCTTCATGGCCAAACCGTTTGAGGCAAGCGCAGGCAATGGCATGCACCTTCATGCCTCACTGCTGGACGGCGCGGGGCGAAACGCCTTTGCCAGCGATGCGCCCGAAGGCACCCCGCTGCTGGCCCATGCAATCGCTGGAATGCAGGCAACCATGGCCGATGCCTTTTTGGTGTTTGCGCCAAATGCCAACAGCTATCGCCGGTTCAAGGCGAACAGCTATGCACCGATCGCGCCCACCTGGGGGGTCAACAATCGCACTGTCAGCTTCCGGGTTACGGCGGGGCCAGCGCCCACGCGCCATGTCGAACACCGGATCGGCGGCGCGGATTCCAATCCGTATCTGGCCATGGCAGCGATGCTGGCGGGGATGTGCCACGGGATCGAACACAAGCTCGATCCGGGCGCTCCGGTGGTTGGCAATGGCTATGAGGCCGTGGTCGATGCGCCGCCAATGCCCGGCAACTGGATCGCCGCGGTTGAGCGGTTTGAACAGTCAGCCCTGATGAAGGATTATCTCGGGGAGCGTTTCGTAAAAATGTACAGCATCGTCAAGCGGACCGAGCAGGAACGCTTTTTCGGGACTGTGCCGGTGCTGGATTATGAGTGGTATTTGCGAACCGCCTGAGCGCGGCGCAACGGCTTCAGCGGCGGCGCGGACGCGGCGCGAAGAGGGCGTTGAACAGGCTCAGGAAAATCAGCGGACGCATTGGTAATCTCAATTTGGCTTGGCCGGCGCGTTATGCGGCGACCACCATCATTTATGCTGCAACGCACAAAAAGTCAAATTGGATTGCGGCTCATTGCGATTTCTAGCGTTGGCTGCGCGCACTGCGGGCTGTTTCGACGAACATGCTGGCCGCCTCGCTAAGCTGGGTCAGGCGCCGCCAGACCAGCGCGATGTCAACCGTCGGCAGCTGATCGCGGGTGTGCTTGGCGATAATCCGGTCCCCTTCGAGCGACCAGGGCCGATAGACCAGATCCGGCAGTACCGAGACGCCGGCATTGGTCGCCACCAGCCCGCGCACGGCCTCCACCGACGAGCTGCGAAAAGTGCTGTCGGCCCGCAAACGCTGGCTCCCCCAGATATTTGCGGAGGCCGCGGCAAGCTCGTCGCGGGCCAGCACAATCAGCGGCTCGTCGGCCAGTTCCGCCAGGGCAATGGTATCGCTTTCCGCCAGCCGGTGGCCCGGTGCCATCCACACCCGCATCGCTGAGCGCAGTAGAATTTCCTGATTCAGCGCCTCTGGACGGGTCAGGCCCGGAACAATCAGCAGGGCGAGATCAAGCTCGCCATTGACCAGCATATGCTCCAGCAGATCAGTGCGATGCTCGGTCACCGACACCGCGACACCGGGAAACGCCTGACGAAACCTGGCGAGCAGATCGGACAGGAAATAGCCTGAGACAACCGGAGTGGTCCCCACCATCAGGCGGCCACCAACCTGCGGGCCATCCCGGTCAACCCCGCTGCGCAGATCTGCCATCGCCGCAATCACTTTGCGTGTCTGCCGCAGAAACTGCTGCCCTTCACGCGTCAGGCTCACTCCTTTGGCATGGCGAACGAATAGCGAATATCCGATCTCTGCCTCAAGAAATCGGATAGCATCTGTTACCGCTGATTGAGAGATCCGCATTGCCGCAGATCCGCCGGATATAGAATGTTCCTCCGCAACAGCGACAAAATAACGGAGCTGGCGAAATGTGATATTCATGGCACCCAATCGGTTTTTTCGATACCTAGGCTGGCGCGTATCCGACTGGACGTGTTGCGTCCAGAAGGATTGTATCAGCATATAGCAGGCATGCTTTGGGATGCCGGTGCGGCCGGGAAGAATTTGCCATGCAGCAAACCACTTTTCCTCGGCACGAAACCGGTTAATCTGGCGGCATAGTAAACCTGCAAATCAGGAGGATCGGACATGGTTGATCGGGTAAATCTCAAACAGCTAATCGCAGACCGGCGCTCACTGCTAAAAGGCATGGGCGCAGCGGCTATCGGGATCAGCTTTGCCGGCGCGCTTTCCGGCTGCGGTGAAAAAAGTCAGAGCGGCGCTGCAACAAAAATCCCTTCAACCGGGGAAGAGCCCAAGCTCAGTTTCTATAATTGGGATACCTATATCGGCGAGACCACGCTGGAAGATTTCAACGGTGCAAGCGGGGTTGACGTCAACATGTCGCTCTTCGCCACCAATGACGAGCTGTTCGCCAAATTGCGCGCGGGCAATCCCGGCTTCGACGTGATCGTGCCCTCGAATGATTTTGTCGAACGCATGATCCAGTCCGACATGCTGATGCCGCTTGATCAGACGCAACTCCCCAACTTCAAGAACATCGACCCGAGTTTCATTAACGTCCCCTATGATCCGGGCCGCAAATATTCGATGCCTTACACCTGGCTGGTTTTGGGAATTGGCTATCGCAAATCTAAAGTGGTCCCGGCCCCCGATAGCTGGAAGGTGCTGTTCGATTCAGACCAGTACAAGGGCAAGATCGCCCTGCTTTCAGAAGCCGGTGATTTGTTCCGGCTCTATGGCAAATATCTGGGCAAGTCGGTCAATGAACTGACCCCGGCGGATATCAAGACGATCGAAGCCATGATGATCAAGCAAAAGGCCAATGTGAAAGCCTTCCATGAAGACAATGGGCAGGATCTGCTGGTCAAGGGCGAGGTCGATCTTGTGCTGGAATACAACGGTGACATCGCCCAGAAGATGATTGAAGATCCCGATATCGGCTTCATCGTGCCCAAGGAAGGCAGCCAGCTCAACTCGGACACGCTATGCATTCCTAAGGGCGCACCGCATCCCAAGAATGCGCTGGCCTTCATCAACTATCTGCTTGATGGCGAAGTGGGCAAGGGGATCACCGAGACGATCCAATACCCGACCCCCAACATGGCGACCAAAGCTCTGATGGGTGCGGATTATGCCAACAACAAGGCGATTTTCCCGCCCGCCGATCTGCTCGCCAAATGCGAATATGCAAAATTCCGCAGCGATATCCAGCCGCTTTATGAAGAGGCCTTTACCCGGGTTCGTGCGGCTTAGGCGGACCAGGGGCGGTGCAAGACTGGAAACAGCAACGGGGCGCATTCGGTGCGGTGGCATCGGCCCCGGTGCTGTGGCTGCTGATATTCTTCTTCGTGCCGCTCGCAATCATGTGGGCTTACAGCTTTGGTACCAATGCCGGCCTGACCAAGATCGATATCACCGGCACCTTCGCCAATTATGCCCGCGCGATCGAGCCGCTTTATCTCGGGATTTTCGTCAAGTCGGTCGGCGTGGCCGCGCTTACCACGCTGATCTGCCTGGTGATCGGTTT
>JAYVKX010000250.1:0-4409 GCA_043768005.1 Novosphingobium sp.
ATCAGGCTTGAAGCGTCGCGCCGTTGGCAGACCGCCCCATGCCGTTCGCCGACAGCGGATTGCCTCTGGCCAGCCGCGCGCCTATGGCGCTTTGCGGCAAGATCGGCGGGCTTGGCCCATGTTTCAGACTGGGTTTCAAGTCAGGACTTGCCGGTAGTGATTTAGCGATGTAACACACTTAGCGATTGAGTGCCGGGCCGGGCAGGATCCGGCTGCGCACTCCACCGGTCCAGACGAAGGCGGCAACCGCAATGAACTATGAATCAAGGATCGCTGATCCCGCCACGTCAGGGTCAGCGAATTCCGGGGAGACCGGCTCCTTCAATCCGCTGCTCGAAGTGAACGAAGAAGATCGCCGTTCGCGGCGGCGGCTGTTCGTCATCGCTGCAGTGGTGGTGGCGGTGCTGATCGCCTTGTGGTTTTTCATGCATCGCGGCTCTGGCGCAGAAGCGGCCAATGATGGCAAGGGTCAGGCCCCGGTGGTTTCGGTGATCACGCCGGGCCGGGCGATGATCGAAGGCTCGATCAATGCCACCGGCACGCTGGCGGCCCGCCGGGAAATGCCGGTGGGCTCGGTTGGTGAAGGCGGCCAGGTGGTGTCCGTGCTGGTCGAGCCCGGGCAGTGGGTTGGCCAAGGCCAGGTGCTGGCAGTGGTCGACGCCCGGGTCCAGGTTCAGCAGCAGGCCAGCTCCGCTGCACAGATTCAGGTTTCGCAGGCCGATGCGCGCCTGGCACAGGCCAATCTTGATCGCGCGCTCAAGCTGGTTGATCGCGGGTTCATCTCAAAGGCCGATGTCGATCGGCTGACCGCAACCCGCGATGCAGCAAATGCCCGGGTCCGGGTGGCGGGTGCCCAGCTGGGCGAGCTTCAGGCCCGCACCGCGCGGCTCAATATCGTGGCTCCCGCGGCGGGCCTCGTGCTCGAACGCAAGGTTGAGCCAGGTCAGGTGGTTGGCGCAGGCAGCGGCGTGCTGTTCCGCATTGCCCGGGGCGGAGAGATGGAATTGAAGGCGCAACTGGGCGAAACCGATCTCGCCGCGCTTTCGGCAGGCGTCGCCGCGCAGGTCACCCCGGTGGGTTCAGCCAAGAGCTTTACCGGCCAGATCTGGCAGATTGCCCCGGTCATCGATCCGCTGACCCGCCAGGGGATCGCCCGGATCGCGCTGCCTTATGCGCCCGAATTGCGCCCCGGCGGCTTTGCCAGCGCGGCGATCCGCGCTGGATCGGTGGTTGCCCCGCTGCTGCCTGAATCGGCTATATTGTCAGACAATACGGGCAGTTATGTTTATATCGTCGGCAAGGACAACAAGGCCGTGCGCCGCAATATCAAGACCGGGATCATCACCGACAAGGGCATCGCCGTGGCCGAAGGGCTGGGCGGGGCTGAGCGGGTTGTGCTGCGCGCGGGCGGGTTCCTGTCCCCCGGCGAGAAGATCAATCCCAAGCTGGTCAAGCAATAGGATGATGAGCAGAGCGCCGCTGAACAGAGCTGGGATCATCCGATGAATTTCCGCAATATCTCTGCCTGGTCGATCCGCAATCCGGTGGTGCCGATCGTGCTGTTCTTCGGCTTGATGCTGGCGGGTATCCTCAGCTTCATGCGGATGGAGGTCCAGAACGATCCGGACATCGAATTCCCGGTGGTGATCGTGGTCATCGCCCAGCCGGGTGCGGCCCCGACCGAGATCGAGACCCAGATCACCCAGCGGGTTGAATCGGCGGTGCGGACGCTCAGCGGGGTCGAAACGATCAGCTCAACCGCTTCGGAAAGCAGCAGCCAGACGGTAATCCAGTTCCAGATCGGCGAGGATATCAACCAGTCGGTCAACGAGGTGAAGAACGCGGTCGATCAGGCCCGGGGCGAGCTGCCCGACGGCATCCTCGAACCACAGGTGTTCAAGGCGCAGACCTCGTCCGATCCGATCGCCTATTTCGCGGTGTCTGCCGATGACATGACGCTGGAACAGCTATCCTGGTTCATCGATGATACGGTGGCCAAGCGGCTGCTTTCGGTTTCCGGCATGGCCGAGGTCACGCGCGGCGGCGGGGTCAACCGCGAGATTCTGGTGACGCTTGATCCGCTGCGGATGCAATCGCTGGGGGTCACCGCCAGCCAGGTCAATGCGGCGCTGCGCCAGATCAATGTCAATGCGGCCGGCGGCAAGGCGGAAATCGCCGGATCGCGCCAATCGGTGCGCGTGCTTGGCAATGCGCAGAATGCCTATGCATTGTCGCAGACCGATATTCCGCTGGGCGGAGGCCGTGCGGTCAAGCTGGCGGATTTTGCGAAGGTATCCGATAGTTTCGGCGAGGTCACCTCGGTCGGCAAGATCAACGGCAAGCCGGTGGTCACCTTCGGGATGTCACGCGCACGCGGCGCTTCGGATGTCAGCGTTTATGATGATGCGGTGGTTGAAATCGGCAAGCTCGAAAAGGCACATCCCGGGGTCCATTTCACCCGGTTGTATACCTCGGTCGATTATACCAAGCAGCAATATGAAAGCTCGATCGCCTCGATGGTCGAAGGCGCGATCCTGGCGGTTATCGTGGTGTTCTTCTTCCTGCGCGATTGGCGCGCCACGGTGATCTCGGCCATTGCGATTCCGCTGTCCGCGATCCCCACCTTCTGGTTCATGAACACCTGGCTCGGCTTTTCGCTCAATTCGATGTCGCTGCTGGCGCTGGGGCTGGTGGCAGGGGTGCTGGTGGATGATGCGATCGTCGAGATCGAGAATATCGTGCGCCATATGCGGATGGGCAAAAGCGCCTTTCAGGCCTCGATCGATGCGGCGGATGAGATCGGGCTGGCGGTGGTTGCCACCACTTTCTCGATCGTCGCTGTGTTCCTGCCGGTGGGTCTGATGCCGGGGGTCGCCGGGCAGTTCTTCAAGAATTTCGGGTTGACCGTGGTGGTCGCGGTGCTGCTCAGCCTGGCCGTCGCGCGGATGATCACGCCGATGATCGCGGCCTATTTCCTGAAAGCCTTTGGCCATGCCGAACATGGCGGCGGGGTGTGGATGGATCGCTATCTCGAGGTGCTGCACTGGTCGCTCGATACCCGCAAGGTCACCGCCTATAAAGCGCGGCTGGCGGCGGAGGGTATCCGGCTGTCGATCCGCCGCCGGTTCGCCGCGCGGCTGCGCGATCACCGGCTGTGGATGATCGGGATCGGCGCGCTGGCGCTGGCGATGACCGTGGGCCTGCTGGTCAGTATCCCGATGCAGTTCTTCCCGGCGGTCAACAGCGATTTCAGCCAGATCAAGATCGAAATGGTTCCCGGCACCACGCTCCAGCAGACCGAGAATGTGGCCGATCAAGTGGCCGCCATCGTCAACCGGCGGCCCGAGGTGGAAGCCGCGCTGGAACGGATCAACGAGGGCGGCGCCCGGCTGTTCATCACGCTCAAGCCCGATCGCGACAAGACCAGCCAGGAGTTTGAGCGCGAGCTGACCCCGCTGCTGCAAGAGATTGCCGATGCGCGGGTGACCTTCCAGGAAAACAACCAGGCCGGGCCCGGCGGGGGCAGCGGGCGGCCGATCTCGGTGATGCTGGCCGGTTCTGACCCCAAGCTGCTTGAGCAGGCTGCGGCCAAGCTGGTCGATCAGATGAGCGCACTTAAGGAAGTGGTCGCGCCCCGGGTCAGCGCGGATATGCGGCGGCCCGAAATCATCATCAAGCCGCGGATGGATCTGGCTGCAAGCCTTGGCGTGACCACGGCGGCGCTCAGCCAGACGATCCGTATCGCGACCATCGGCGATATCGATCAGAATGCGGCCAAATTCTCGCTCAGCGATCGTCAGGTGCCAATCCGGGTGCGGCTGTCGATTGATTCGCGGCGCGATCTCGCCACGCTGCAGAACCTGCCCGTGGCCACCACCACTGGCGGATCTGTGCCGCTGTCGCGCGTTGCCGAAATCGGGTTCGGATCCGGCCCGGTCAGCATCCAGCGCTATAATCAGCAGCGCCGCATTCTGATCGGTGCGGATCTGCCGCCCGGCGTGGTGCAGGGCGATGCGATGACCAAGATCAAGCTGCTGCCAATCATGAAAAACCTGCCTGCCGGGGTTTCGAACGAGGTGGTCGGGCAAGACAAATTTCTGGCCGAGCTGCTGGTCAATTTCGGGATTGCGCTGGTTTCGGGCGTGTTGCTGGTGTTTGCGGTGCTGGTGCTGCTGTATCACCGGTTCATCTCGCCGCTGGTCAATATGGGTTCGCTGTTCCTGGCTCCGCTGGGCGGGCTGATCGCACTGCTGATCCTGGGTCAGCCGATCTCGATGCCGGTGTTCATCGGGATCCTGATGCTGTTCGGGATCGTCGCCAAGAACTCGATCCTGCTGATCGATTTCGCGATCGAGGAGATGTCCAAGGGCACCGAGAAATTCGCCGCGATCATCGAGGCCGGGCACAAG
>JAYVKX010000251.1:0-2221 GCA_043768005.1 Novosphingobium sp.
CGCATCAAGAAAGAAGTCGGCATTGCCAAGCCGCCTGCCGATGGCATCGGCAAGACAATCCACATCAAGGGCCGCGATCTGGTCAATGGCGTGCCCAAGGAAATCACGATCAACCAGGCCAACATTGCCGAGGCCCTGTCCGAGCCGATCGGCGCAATTGTCGAGGGCGTGCGCATCGCGCTGGAAAACACCGCGCCCGAACTCGCCGCCGATATCGTCGATCAGGGCATCGTCCTGACGGGTGGCGGCGCGCTGATCAAGGGGCTGGATGAATATCTGCGCGAGGAAACCGGCCTGCCGGTCAGCATCGCTGAAGATCCGCTTTCCTGCGTCGCGCTTGGCACGGGCCGTGCTATGGAAGATCCGATTTACCGCGGCGTGTTAATGACGGCCTGACGCCTCGCAATAAGGGAGAGCGCATCGCATGGCGCCGCCGACCAACCGGCGCTCTGGTCATTCCCGCAGGGCGCAATATACCAATTTCATCGGCTATGTGATCGCGCTTGCGGGGGCGCTGGTTGGTGCCGTCTTGCTGCTTGTGTCGACCGGAAACGCCAGTGCCTTTTCAGGCCTGCGTTCCACCGCTCAGGATGCTGTGGCACCCGCCGCGCAGATCTCTGCATCAGGCCGCACCTCGTCGCTGGGGCTATGGGCGACGGTCGCGGGCTATTTCACTTCCAGCAGTCAAAATGCGCGCCTTCGCCGCGAGGTGGAGGAAGCCCGGGTTCGCCTGACTGAAACCGCTGCTGTGAAGGAGGAAAACACTCGCCTCAAAGCGATGCTGGGACTGATGGAAGCAGAGCCCAAGCCAGTGGTCGCAGCGCGGTTGATCGGTTCAACCTCATCCAGCACGCGCCGCTTTGCCACACTCGGTGCGGGAACCCGGCAGGGCGTAGGGATCGGGATGCCGGTCCGTTCCACGCTGGGACTGGTTGGCCGCGTGCTTGAAGTCGGCAGTAATTCAGCGCGGGTGCTGCTGATTACCGACACCGAAAGCGTCGTGCCGGTGCGGCGCGCGAGTGACGGCATTCCCGCCTTTGCCACCGGCCGAGCGGATGGCACCGTCCAGCTGCGCCTGATCAGCTTGGGGATCAATCCGCTCAAACGCGGCGATGCTTTCGTCACTTCGGGATCGGGCGGGCTTTACCGGCCCGGCACCGCGATTGCGGTCGTCATCCGGATCACCGTTGACGGCGCGATTGCCCGTCCGCTCAGCGATCCCGGTACAACCGAATTCGTAATCGTTGACCCGGTGTGGGAGGAGGTGACCAAGGGCGCTGAATTGTCGCAGCCCGGCCAGGCAGCCAAGCCCTGATGCCCAACCAGCTGCCCATTCCCCTACCCCGCCAGCTGCTGCCCCGGCAGCTGCGCGATGCCACGCGCAAAAAGATCAACCGCGCGCCATCGCAGGTGCTGGCTTTGTCTGTGCCGTGGATATTGGTGATGCTGGGCAGCCTCAGCCCCACCTGGCCGCTCATCGCCTCCGCCCCAGTTCTGCCTCCCTTCGGCTTCCTGTTCCTGATCGCCTGGCAACAACTGCGGCCTGGCCTGTTTCCGGTCTGGGCCGGGCTACCGCTGGGGCTGTTCGATGATCTGTTCAGCGGCCAGCCGTTCGGCTCGGCGGTGTTGCTATGGTCGCTGGCGATGATCGCGATCGCCATGATCGAAAACCGCTTTCCCTGGCGCGGCTTTGCGCAGGATTGGCTGGCCGCCGCCACGATCATTGCCTCGGGTCTGATCCTGGCTCTCGGGCTGGCCAATGCGGGCGGCGGCTCTACTCAGCTGGCGGTGATCGTGCCGCAGCTGATCGTGGCGATTCTGGTTTATCCCCTGACCGGCCGGGTTGCCTGGCTGGCCGATCGCATTCGCCTGCTGCCGATCCGGGAGCTGTGATGATCAGCGGCGGCGCGCAGCACGTCAGTTCCGGTACGCTGAAGAACAGCTTTGATCGCCGCACCGCAATGATCGGTGCGGTTCAGGGCGGATTGGGCGTGCTGCTGGCCGCGCGGATGGCCTGGATCGACGTTGCCCAGAATGAGAAATACAAGCTTGAGGCCGAGAGTAACCGGGTTAATCTGACCCTCACCCCGCCCCGGCGCGGGTGGATCCTTGATCGAAATGGCGCGCCGCTCGCCTCAAACCGGGCCGATTTCCGGGTCGATCTGATCCCTGACCGGTTGGTTGATGCCGATCGCACCGTGGATGAGCTGGGCAAGCTGCT
>JAYVKX010000252.1:0-12001 GCA_043768005.1 Novosphingobium sp.
CCCAGCGCCCGGCCAATCGGTTCAAACAGATCGCGCAGGAACCGGCCCAGCGCTTCCAGCCATGCCGGGGTTACCGGGGGCTTGGGCGGGGCGAGAGGAGCATATTGGATTTCAGCGGAGCCGCGCACCGCCGCCCAATCGCGCGCTGCGCTCTGGGCAGCTTCTGCTCCATCAATGGCCGGGGTGGCTTTCGTCACGCCCGCTTGGTGGCACGGGCGGCGGACCCGCGCAAGCTAACCTCTGGGTCGGCCCAGCGGATAGCTGCCCAGGATCCGCAAATCCTTGCAGTGGAAAGCCAATTCCTCGATCGCGCGGTCTACTGCGGGATCGCCCGGCGCGCCGACGATATCGGCGTAAAAGGTCGTCGCGGAAAAGCTGGCGCCCTTTTGATAGCTTTCCAGCTTGGTCATGTTGACCCCATTGGTGGCAAAGCCGCCCATTGCCTTATACAGCGCGGCAGGGATGTTCTTCACCTCGAACACGAAAGTGGTCATGGCGATGTTGCCGCTGAGCATTGCGGGATCGAGCGGGGCGTGGGCCAGCACCACGAAACGGGTGGTGTTATCCGCCGCATCTTCAACCTTGTCGTCGATCACCTTCAGGCCATAGAGTTCTGCGGCCAGCAGCGGCGCAACGGCGCAGGCGGCGGGATCACCCTGTTCCGCAACGAAAGCCGCAGCCCCAGCGGTATCGGCATAGGCCATCGGCACGATGCCGCGCGCGCGCAGGTAAAAGCGCGATTGGCCCAGCGCCTGCGGGTGCGAATAGGCGGCGGTGAACGGCCCATCAGATATTGCCATCAGCGCATGGGTGATGCCCATGAAATGTTCGGCCACGATGGAAAGCCCGCTTTCGGGCAGCAGGAAGTGGATGTCCGCCACCCGGCCATGCTGCGAATTTTCGATCGGGATGATCGCGCGGGCGGCGCGGCCATCCTTGACCGCCTCCAGCGCATCCTCAAAGCTGAAGCAGGGCAGCGGCAGGCAGTCTGGATCAGCTTCCAGCGCAGCGCGGTGCGAATTGGCCCCGGGTGCGCCCTGAAACGCCACGGCGCGCGCCGGATCGACGGCGGCAGCGCGGGCCATTTGTTCAACCAGGGCAAGGGCGGGGGCGGGATAGGAATGCATAGCGACTGCGCGCCTAGGCGCGGCTGGCCCGCGATGCAAGCTGGCGGCGCTGCCACTGGGGCGCCAGCGCGGTTTTGGGCGGGGGGGTGATCGCCTCCCACAGCCCGTGCGCAACATGCCACAGCTTGGCCAGGCCAGAGGTGGAAACCCGGTGATCCCAGGCATGAAGCCCTGCCTTGTCCACCGCGCGGGCAATCTCGCCATAAATTCCTGCAGCCGCCATCACCGCCCAGCGCTGGCGGAAATTGAGCCGCCCCGCGCCGATCCGGGCGGAGGCTTCATAGGCTTTTTCCATCTCGCACATCCGGTGGATCAGCGGCACCAGCGCCGTCCGGTAATGCGGCTTCATCTGTTCGCCGGGGGGAATGTCCGCCTCGGCCAGCCATTCGAGCGGGATGTAACACCGGTCTGCTGCGTCATCTTCGTCCACGTCGCGGGCGATATTGGCGAGCTGGCAAGCCAGACCAAGATCGCAGGCCCGGTCCAGCGTATCTTCGTCGGCTGGATCAACCCCCATCACCACCGCCATCATCACCCCCACGGCACCCGCCACATGATAGCAATATTGCATCAGGTCCGCCTCCGATCGCGGGCGCCAATCGGCTGCATCCAGGGCGAAACCGGCGATGACATCATTGGCCATGGCGGCGGTTATCCCGGTTTCGCGGGCAACCAGGCCGAACGCGTCGAACGAGAGATCGTCGGTGGCCTCACCCGCCAGTGCCATGGCGGTCAGCGCGCGGATCGTGGCCAGGCGCGCTGCAGCACCAGCCTGATCACCCAGCGCGCCGCCGTGATCCTGATCGTCGGCCAGATCGTCGCAGCGACGGCACCAGGCATACAGCAGCCAGACCCGTTCACGGGTCGTCTGATCAAACAGGCGGCTGGCGGCGGCAAAGCTTTTTGAACCGCGCATGATCGAAACGCGGGCATGGGCGAGGAGGGCGGTGCGGTCCGCCATTATGGTCACAAATCGCGCGCCTTCATCGCGAAAATCGGCGTGTGCGGTTCATGCGCGATCATCCGGGTCAGCAGCAGATCCAGCTCATGCTCGGCGATGATGATCCCCTGATGGGCCGGGCGGACAAAGCCGACCTCGGCCATGTGGCGGTTGAAGGCGAGCAGTTGATCGTAGAACCCGAAGGCGTTCAATAGCCCCACCGGCTTGGCGTGATAGCCCAGCTGCGCCCAGCTGACCGCCTCCCACAGCTCGTCCATCGTGCCGACCCCGCCGGGAATAGTCAGAAAACCATCGGACAGAGTGGTGAAGGCCAGCTTGCGTTCGTGCATTCCGGGGACGACATGAAGCTCGGTGCAATCATGATTTGCCACTTCGCTGCCGACCAGCGCCTCGGTAATCACCCCGATCACTTCGCCGCCCGCCGCCAGTGCGCCTTCAGCCAGCGCGCCCATCAGGCCCAGCTTGCCGCCGCCATAAACCACCCCGAGGCCTCGGCGAGCCAGCGTGTCGCCCACTTCGCGGGCCAGTTCGATATAGCGCGGATCCGCCGGGCTGGCCGAGCCGCAATAGACCGCAAGGCGCTTCACTTCAGATCCTCCAGCATCAGCTTGGCCGTCGCCTTGGCGCTGCCAACCACACCCGGGATGCCCGCGCCCGGATGGGTGCCCGCGCCGACCAGATAGAAGTTGCCGATCTTGTCATCGCGGTTGTGGCCGCGGAACCAGGCGCTTTGGGTCAGGATCGGCTCAAGGCTGAACGCGCTGCCGAGATGCGCGTTGAGATCCAGCGCGAAATCGCGCGGCGCATAGTGGAACTTGGTCACGATCCGGTCATGGATATCCGGGATCAGCCTCCGGCCAACCTCATCGAGGATGCGTTTTTCCAGCAATGGCCCGATCGCTTCCCAATCGATCGGCAGCTTGCCCTGATTGGCGACCGGGATCAGCGCATAGAAGGTACTCTTGCCCGGCGGGGCCATGCCGGGATCGGTCACGGTCGGGTGGTGGAGATAGATCGAGAAATCCTGCGGCAACACGCCGTGCTCATAGATATCGGACAGCAGCCCCTTATAGCGCGGGCCGAACAGGATCATATGGTGCGGGATCCCCGGCCAGGTGCCTTCGACCCCGAAATGGACTACGAACAGGCTGGGCGAGAAGCGCTTTTTGGCAAGGCTTTTGGCCACCTTGCGGCCTTGCGGATTATCCCCCAGCAGATCGCGGTAGCTGTGCATGATATCCGCATTGCTGGCTACCGCATCAAAGCGCTGGGTCCAGCCGCTGGCGGTTTCAACTTCGGTCACGCGGTTGCCCAGCGTGTGGATGTGGAGCACCGGATCATGCAGTCGCAGCTTGCCGCCCAGCCGCTCGAAATGCTTGACCATCCCGGCGATCAGCTGATTGGTACCGCCCTTGGCCCACCACACCCCGCCATCCTTTTCCAGCTTGTGGATCAGGGCATAGATTGCGCTGGTGGTCATCGGATTGCCGCCGACCAGCAGCGTGTGGAAGCTTAGCGCCTCGCGCAGCTTTTCGCTTTTCACATAGTGCGAGACCATCGAATAGACGCTGCGCCAGGCCTGGTATTTGGCCAGTGCCGGGGCGGCCTTGATCATGCTGGCGAAATCAAGAAACGGCACATGACCCAGCTTGACATAGCCTTCTTCGTAAACGCCTGCGGCATAGCGCAGGAAATCTTCGTATCCGGGCAGATCGCCCGGCGCGACGCGGGCAATTTCGCGCGGCAAGTTTACCGGATCGTTGGAATAATCGAAATTGGTCCCATCGGGCCAGTTGAGCCTGTAGAACGGCATGACCGGCATCAGGGTGACATCATCGGCCATATTGTGGCCGGTCAGCTCCCACAATTCCTTGAGGCACGGCGGATCGGTGATCACGGTCGGCCCGGCATCGAAGGTAAAGCCCTCGCGCTCCCAGAAATAGGCCCGTCCGCCCGGTTTGTCGCGGGCTTCGATCACCGTGGTCTCGATTCCGGCTGATTGCAGGCGGATGGCGAGCGCAAGGCCGCCAAATCCGGCCCCGATCACGCAGGCGCGGGTCATAGTGGAGCTCCCGGTGAGTCTAAGGATGATAGTGGCAGGCCCCCGCCCGAAAGGCTGGCCAGTGCAGCGGCAATCTTTACCGGCGGCCGGCCGATCAGGATCCGCGCCCGGTCCGCCCAGCTGGAACGTCCGGCATAAAACCGCTCGATCAACCCCGGCGGCAAGAAGTAGAACCGCTCGAGCACCTTGTAGCGGCGCTTGGGGCTGGCGGCCCCGAACAGCATGGTCGAAAGCATTCGGTAAAATCCTCCGCGCCGCCAATGGGCGCGCGCATGGCTATAGCTTGCTGCGGCGAGCGCGGCACCTGTAACTTCGGGCAAGTTGGCCAGATTGATTGCCAGCCGCACCGCCAGCGGGAGCGAGAAGCTGGTCAGCGGGTGGAGCAGTCCCGCGCGGGCGCCGGCCCGGGCCGGGGATTTCCGGGGATCGGGCCAGAAACGCGCGAAATTCCCGGCTGCAACCACCGGCAGCACGCCTGCCTCCTCGCGCAGCACCGCGGTCACCTGCCAGCCTTGTAGCTGGCAATAGCTGCTGATGCGCCCGTCCAGCTGCTGCAGGTCCAGCGCCGGGTCATCGGAATAATAGGTGTCCTCGACGAACACTTCGGTGGCAGAGAAGGGCAGGCAATAGACGAAGCGATAACCGTCCAGCTGGCTCACCCGCGCGTCCATCACTACCGGCCCGGTCAGGCCGTGGGGCGCGCTGAGGCGCAGCATCTGTCCCATGAACTTCTGCCAGCCGCCGCGCATCCCCGGCATTCCGGCTGCGCCGCGCGCATCGATCACCCCGCCTGCGGCAATCACGGTGCCATCAGCCAGCGTTACTTGGGTCTGCTCTACCGCTGCGACACTCACCCCGGTCAGCACTGCGTCATGGGGCAGCGCTGCACGCACCACCTGATCCAGCCGTTCGCTGGTGATGGTCCGATAGGGCGTAGTCAGCTGGCGGATATAGCGCGGAAAGCGCACGCAATAGCCCTGATCCCAGCGCGCAGCGATCAGGGGTTCCACCAGCCATTCATCTTCGGGAGTGATATCGCTGGCAAAAAACGACCACAAATGGTTGCCGCCAAGGTTTGGTCCTTGTTCGATCACCATCACCGCAAGCTCTGGCCGCAGCCGGGCAAAGGCCAGCGCGATCAGCCCGCCGGCCAGCCCGCCGCCCACGATGACAAGATCAATTTTGCGCCCATCCATTATCACATGCCTTTAGCGCACGGGCAGTGTAGCGCAACCGGGCTTGATAGAGCAGGCTTGGCGGGGCGGGCGGCTTGCGGCATGGTCGCAGGCGATGGAAATTCTGCCCGCTAAATTGGCCGATGCCGCTGCGATCACCGCGATCTATGCGCATCATGTTTTGCATGGCACCGCCAGCTTTGAAACCGACCCGCCGGATGAGGCGGAAATGACCGCGCGGCTGGCCAAGGTGCTGGATGCGGGATCGCCTTGGCTGGTGGCGCGGCATCAGGATGGACAAGTGATCGGCTATGCCTATGCCAGCCAGTTCCGCGATCGCCCGGCCTATCGCTTTGCCTGTGAGAACAGCATCTATATCCGCCACGATTCGCGCGGGGCCGGGATCGGCGCTGCGCTGCTGGCCGCACTGATCGAGGCGGCAACGACTTGCGGCTATCGCCAGATGATCGCAGTGATCGGCGGGGCGGAACCGGCCTCCGCCGCGCTTCACGTCCGGGCTGGCTTTATAGAAACCGGACGGATGCACAGCATCGGGCGCAAGCATGGCCGCTGGCTGGATACGCTCTATATGCAGCTGGCGCTGGGTGCGGGCGATACGGTGCCACCGCAGCAGGAGCCCGCATGAGCAGCCTGATGCCGCACCGTCGCGCCGCAATCGCTGCGCTGCTGGTGTTCCTTGGCACGGCAGCGATTTTGCTGGCGATGGGTCGTCCGCCGATCTGTGAATGCGGCACGGTCAAACTGTGGTGGGGGGTGGTTCAATCGGCGCAGAACAGCCAGCATATCGCCGATTGGTACAGTTTCAGCCATATGATCCACGGGCTGCTGTTCTATGGTGGCGCGCATCTGCTGTGGCGCAAATGGCGTTGGTTCGGCGGCTTGCCGATGCGGTGGGCGCTGCCGCTTGCGATAGCGCTGGAAAGCTCGTGGGAGCTGCTTGAAAACTCGCCGTTGATCATTGATCGCTACCGCGCGGTGACGGTCAGCTATGGTTATGTCGGCGATAGCATCGTCAATTCCATGGCGGACATCGGCTGGATGGTGGTGGGTTTCTGGCTTGCCAGCCGTCTGCCGGTGCGGGCCAGCATAGCTATGGCGATCGTATTCGAGCTGTTCACTCTGGCGATTATCCGCGATAATCTGCTGCTAAACGTGGTGATGCTGGTCTGGCCGGTCGAGGCAATCCGGGTATGGCAAGCGGCGGCTTGAGGGCGCGCTTCGAGGCAGATCAATTTCACCCTTGGCAGACCTTGCGAATGGGCGTTTAATCGAACGATTAAGCCGATTCCAGGAGAGCGCCATGGATGCCGTTACCAGCCTGCCCATAACCCATGTTGATGTGCTGATCGTGGGCGCAGGAATTTCGGGGATCGGCTCGGCCTATCATCTGCAGGATCAATGCCCGCAGCTGAGCTATGCCATCCTGGAAATGAAGGACAGTTTCGGCGGCACCTGGAACACCCATAAATATCCCGGCGTGCGATCAGATTCGGATCTTTACACCTTCGGCTTCCGGTTCAAGCCGTGGATCGGGACACCGATCGCCAGCGGGGCGGAAATCCTGAAATATCTGGGCGAGGTGATCGAGGAGAACGGGATCGCACCCAATATCCGTTATGGCCGGCGCATTGCGCAGTGCCAATGGTCAAGCGCGGACAATCTCTGGAGCGTTGAAGCCACGCGGCTGGATGATGGGGCGATTGAACGGTTCACCTGCAATTTTCTGTGGATGTGCCAGGGCTATTACGATCACGAAACCCCCTATATCCCCGATTGGGCCGGGCTATCAGACTATCAGGGCCAGTTCGTTCATGCCCAGCTATGGGATCCGGCAACCGATTATACCGGCAAACGGGTGTTGGTGATCGGATCGGGCGCGACGGCGGCCACGGTGGTCCCCGCCTTTGCCGAACAGGCAGCGCATGTAACCATGCTGCAGCGCTCTCCCACCTATTATTTCTGCAGCCCCAACCAGAATGAACTGGCCGATCGGCTGCGCGAGATCGGGATTGACGAGCCGACCATCCACCGGGTCGTGCGGACCCAGATCATGCATGATCAGGATCTGATGACCAGGCGCTGCCAGACCGAGCCCGATGTTGTGTTTGAAGAGCTGAAAGAGCTGATCCGGCAGTATGGCGGGGCCGATTTCCAGTTCGAGCCGCATTTCACCCCCAAATACCGCATCTGGCAACAACGGCTGGCGTTCTGCCCGGAAGGTGACATTTTTCAGGCCGCCGCAGCGGGCAAGCTGACCGTGGTGACCGATACGATCGACCGTTTCACGGAAAAGGGCGTGCGGACTGCGTCTGGCCAAGAGATCGAGGCGGATATCATCGTTGCCGCCACCGGGTTCCGCCTGTCAGTGATGGGCGATATCCCGTTCAGCGTCGATGGCGCTGCGGTCAAATGGGGCGATACGGTGACCTATCGCGGGATGCTGTTCACCGGCGTACCCAACATGGCCTGGGTGATGGGCTATTTCCGTGCCAGCTGGACGCTGCGGGTGGATATGCAGGGTGATTTCATCTGTAATCTGCTGAACCAGATGGATAAAATCGGTGCCAAGCGGATCGATGTGACGCCGCGGCCCGAAGATCAGGGCATGGCAATCCTGCCGTGGATCGAGGCGGATAATTTCAACCCCGGCTATCTGACGCGCGGGCTGGATCAGATGCCCCGCCGGGGGGATAATCCGGTGTGGCGGCACAATCAGGATTACTGGGCCGAGAAAGATGCCTTCCCCAAGATCGACCTGTCCGGTGCAGAGTTTCTGTATGACGGGAAGGCCGCTGCAGCGCAAAAGGCTGAGGCAGTTTCCGCCTAGGCCCGATATTTTCACAAATGCGCGGTCTGTCGAACCGGGTGGGCCGTTGGTCGAGCGGATGGCACGGGGTGCTGCGGCTTAGCGCTAGCCCCCATGTGATAGTCAGTCCCGGCACCCTTGCCGGCCAACTTGCGCTGTATTACACAGGCAATACAGTTTTTGCCAGAAGGACATTTGCGACCATGATCAAGTTTCGCCTCGCCCTGCTAGGTGCTGCGGCCGTTTTGCCGTTGCTGGCCGCCCCTGCGCAGGCCCAGCAGGCTGCGCCAGTTGCTGCCCTGACTATCGCCGCCGCGCCGCAGACCGCGCATGATGTGTTGTTTGCGCTGTTCGCCGCCTCGGATGAGGGCAGCCTCAAGCGCAACCCGCTCAGCGCGCTGTTTCGCGGTGACATGCGCTATGCCGATCACCTCGGAAATTATCTGACCGATGAATATAATGATGGTGAACGCGCCGCCGCGCAGGGTGAGCTGGCCGCGCTCAAGGCGATCGACCGGGCCAAACTCTCGCCCACAGACAAGATCGCCTTTGATGTCTTCGCCTATGACCGCGAACAGACGCTGAAGGGGCTGACCCCTGAAATTCTGGCGCTTAACGAAGTGCGCCCGATCAACCACTTCTTCGGGTTCCACACCTTTTACCCGACGCTGGCCAGTGGCAAGACCGGGATCCCCTTTGCGACGATCGCCGATTACGACAATAATCTGAAGCGCCACGCCGAATATGTGACGCTAATCGATCGTTCGATCGCCAAGTTCCGCGAAGGCCAGAAAAGCGGTGTGGTCGAAACCAAATTGACCATCCGCAATGTGATCGAGCAGCTCAACACCCAGCTGGCCAGCCCGCCCGAACAATCCCCCTTCTGGGAACCGATTGCCAAGCTGCCCGCCAGTTTTTCGGCGGCGGACAAGGCCCGGCTGACCACACAATACCGCGAAATGATCGCCGGACAGATCTATCCCGCGCACCAGCGGCTGCGCGATTATCTGCGCAATAATTACCTTGCCGCAGCGCGGGACAGCGTTGGGCTTTCGCAGATGAAGGGCGGCGCAGCGCTTTATACCCAGCTGATCGAAAATTCGACCACCCTGCCGCTGACCGCCGATCACCTCCATAATCTTGGGCTGAGCGAAGTGGCGCGGATCCGGAAGGGCATGGAAAAGGTCAAGCGCGAGGTCAGGTTCAAGGGAACGCTGGCGCAGTTTTTCAACTTCATTCGCACCGATCCGCAGTTCAAGCCGAAGAGCCGTGACGAGCTGACCCAGCGCTATTATGATATCGGCAAGCTGGTCGATACCAAGGTTGGCACGCTGTTTTCCGTGCTGCCCAAGACCCCGCTGCAGATCCGCCCCTATGAGGAATTCCGTGAAAAGTTCGAAGCGGGCGGATCGTATCAATCGGGCACTCCCGATGGATCACGCCCCGGCACCTTCTATTTCAATGCCTATGATCTGCCGAGCAGGACCACACCGGGAGAGGTGACGCTGTACCTGCATGAAGGCGCGCCGGGGCATCACTTCCAGATCAGCCTGGCGCAGGAAAATGCTGCGCTACCTGCCTTCATGCGGTTCGGCGGCAATACTGCCTATGCCGAAGGCTGGGCGCTCTATGCTGAAACGCTGGGCTATCAGATGGGCTTCTACAAGGCGCCCTATTCGCGCTTTGGCACGCTGGATGACGAGATGCTGCGCGCGATGCGGCTGGTGGTCGATACCGGGATCCACGCCAAGGGCTGGACCCGCGATCGCTCGATCGAATATATGCTGGCCAATTCGGGCATGGGCCGCACCGATGCGACCGCCGAGGTGGAGCGCTATATCGCCATCCCCAGCCAGGCCTTGGCCTATAAGGTCGGCGCGATGACCATTCAGCGGCTGCGGGCCAAAGCCGAAAAGCAGCTGGGCAGGCGGTTCGATATCCGTGCATTCCACGATCAGGTACTGAACACCGGTGCGCTGCCGATGCCGGTGCTGGAGGCGAAGGTTGACGATTGGATCGCCAGCCAGCGCTGACCCGGCCATTTCGCTTTGGCTGATCTGCCGCCCGGCTGGGCGATCCATTTGCTTACAATTCAGTAACCCGCGCATAGCATCATGCGACAAGTCCGGACGGGAGGAACCCTGGTTCCTCCCGTCTGTGGCAGATGGCCCGCATTTTTGATGGGCCTGACCAGAGGCTGCGGTTGAATGCGTCTGAACCCCTTGCAGGCATTCGTGCTGATTTCCGTGCTTGGTTTTGCTGCGCCGGTTGCCGCGCAGGAAACGGATGGCACGGCACAGGACGTTGCCGGTCCGGCGCAGGCCCGCGATGCCTTCTCGGGCGATTATCTGGTGGTCGGCCTGGGGATCGCCAGCGTGCCAAGCTATGAAGGATCAAACGACAGCGCGATCATTGGCGCGGGCGGGGTGACCGGGCGGATCGCCGGGATCGGGATCGGTGCGCGCTCAGGCGGGATCTCGCTCGATTTCGTGCCCGATGGAACTGACGCGCGGATCGGTTTCGGCCTGGGTCCGGTGGCACGCTGGCATGGCAATCGCACCGCGCATATCAAGGATCCGGTGGTGGCCGCGCTGGGCAAGATCAAGGGCACGATCGAGGCTGGCGTTGCCGCCAGCGTCACGATCAAGCGGGTGATTACGCCGGTTGATACGCTAACCTTCAGCGCCGATATCCGCTGGGATGCCACCGGCTATGGCGGGGGCCGGGTGGTCAGCACCTCGGCCAGCTATTTTACCCCGGTGAGCAAGGCGGCGGTGTTCGGCCTGTCGATCGCCTCGGACATTGTTGACAGCCAATATGCCAATTACAATTTCGGCGTGTCCCCGGCGGGAAGCCTCGCCAGCGGGCTGTCGGTGTTCACTGCCACGGGTGGCCTCAAGAATATCGGGCTGCGCAGCTTTATCGGTTATGATCTGGATGGCGATCTGCGCAATGGCGGGCTGGCTGTGGTGGGCGGCATTGGCTGGTCGCAGCTCTATGGCAGCGCAGCGACCAGCCCGATCACCGTGATTCGCGGGCGCGCCAGCCAGCTGATGCTGGGCGCGGGGATGGCCTTTACCTTCTAGCCTAGACGCTCGGCCCGCACACCCCTATCAGGGTGCATCCCCGGGGAGTCGTGTGACTGAGAGGTGGGCGTTACGGCTCACGACCCGTTGAACCTGAACCCGTTAGTCCGGGCGGAGGGAGGGTCGCCGTACACGCGCTCCTCTGATCCGTCCAAGGAGCGCATATGGCCGACATCAATTCCAAACTAGAAATAGGCGTCACCACCGGACCGATCCGGGGCAGCCGCAAGATTTATGTCGCGGCCCCCGGAAACCCGAAAATTCAAGTGGCGATGCGGGCGATCGATCTGGAGCCCTCCTGCGGGGAACCGCCGCTCAACGTCTATGACACCTCCGGGCCCTATACCGATCCTGCCGCCACGATCGATATCGCCGCCGGCCTGCCGATGATCCGCCGCGACTGGCAGCTCGCCCGCGGCGATGTCGAGGAATATGCCCCGCGCGATGTGAAGCCTGAGGACAACGGTCAGCTTGGCCCGGACCGCAGCGGCGGCGTGCCTGCGTTCCCCGCCGCGCTGCGCCGCCCCTTGCGCGCCAAACCGGGCGCGAACCTCAGCCAGATGTATTATGCCCGCCAAGGCATCATCACGCCCGAGATGGAATATGTCGCCATCCGCGAAAACATCGGGCGTGATGCGATTGCGGGCCATATCCGCGACGGACAGGATTGGGGCGCGAGCATCCCCGATCACGTCACCCCCGAATTCGTCCGCGATGAAGTGGCGCGCGGCCGGGCGATCATCCCCAGCAACGTCAACCATCC
>JAYVKX010000253.1:0-2258 GCA_043768005.1 Novosphingobium sp.
GTGGTCGCCCCAGGTGATGAAGATCTTGGTGCCCTTGATCGCCCAGCTGCCATCACTGCGGGGAGTGGCCACGGTGCGCAGTGCGCCGACATCGGATCCGGCCTGTGGTTCGGTCAGGTTCATCGTGCCCGACCATTCACCGCTGATCAGTTTCGCCAAATAGGTCTGCTTCTGGCCCTCGCTGCCGTGATGCGCCAGCGCTTCAATTGCGCCGACGGTCAGCATCGGCAGCAGCGAAAAGGCCATATTGGCCGCGCCCAGGTTTTCCAGCACGTTGGCCGCCAAGGTGAACGGCAAGGCTTGCCCACCATAGGCCTCGTCGCCCGAAATCGCATTCCAGCCTTGTTCGACAAAGGCGCGGTAAGCCTCGGCAAAACCGGCCGGCAGGCTGACTGTGCCATTGGCAAGCTGCGCGCCTTCCTTATCACCCAGCCGGTTCAGCGGGGCGAACTCTCCGGCAGCAAACTGCCCGATGCCTTCAACAATGGCTTCGACCATATCGAGGCTGGCATGGGCAAATCGGTCGTGGCTCGCCAGTTCCTCGATCCCGGCGTTGATCCGGATCGCCAGCATCTGATCGGCAGTGGGGGCGTTGAAGTCCATCGTGCTCTCGCGCTTTTCCTTGGCTTGGCTGGCTATCGCCTATAGCGGGAGAGGCATGTCCGGCAAGCGTTCTGGCCCTTTGGTGCATACTGCCGATGCAGCGGGGATTGCCGCGGCGGCGGCGCTGCTGCGCGCAGGGCAGCCCGTCGCGGTGCCCACCGAGACCGTCTATGGACTTGCCGCCCGGGCGGACAGCGGGCCAGCCGTAGCGGCAATCTATGCGGCGAAGGGGCGGCCTGCATTCAATCCGCTGATTGTCCACATCGCCAGCACGGCACAAGCAGAGGCGATCGCGCAGTTCGATCAGCGCGCGCTCGATTTGGCCGCAGCCTTCTGGCCCGGAGCGCTGACCATGGTGCTGCCGCTGCGCGATGGCGCGCAAATCGCACCGGCGGTGACTGCGGGCCTGCCGACAATTGCGCTGCGCTGCCCGGCGCACCCGGTGATGCGTGCAGTTCTGGCTGAAACCGGTGTGCCGCTGGCTGCGCCTTCGGCCAACCGCTCGGGCGGGGTCAGTCCGACCAGCGCGGCGCATGTCGCCGCTTCACTGGCGGGACGGATCAAGCTGGTGCTGGATGGCGGACCTTGTGCAGCAGGGCTCGAAAGCACCATTGTCGCTTTGCGCGAAGGCAGCGGCTGGCAGGTGCTACGCCCGGGTCCGATTACGCTGGCGCAGATCGCTGAAGTGCTGGGTTCGAACTCCGACGTCATGACGGGAAACCGGATCGAGGCTCCGGGGCAGCTGGCCAGCCATTATTCGCCCGGCAAACCGGTGCGTTTGAATGCCACTACCACCCAGGCTGACGAGATGTTGATCGGCTTCGGCGCGATTGAAGGGGCAGTTAACCTGTCCTCCGCAGGCGATCTCGCTGAAGCGGCGGCGCGGCTTTACGAGTGTCTGCACCTGGCAGCGATGGCGCCACAGCCGCGCATCGCGGTTGCGCCGGTTCCTGAGCGGGGGATCGGGGCAGCGATCAATGACCGTCTGCGCCGCGCTGCTGCGTAATTATTTGCCGGGCTGCACTGGAAGCTGGGAACGCAATTCCTCCATCTCGGCTGCAATCCCATCGCGCCGTGCGCAAGCTTGCGTATTGCCCATGCCGCAGCGCCGATCTTGCTTGTCGTATTCACGCGCCAGCTTGCCATAGCGTTCTTCCAGCTTGCGCAGGTCCCGTCCGCGATTGCGGTCAGCCTCGGACTGGCTGGTTGTCGCCAGATCAACGCTCTTGCTGATGACGCGGATTGGGGCGGTTGCAACGCTGACCAGCGTGCTGGCGACACAGCCACCAAGCGCAGGGATTACAAGCAGGCAGAATACCACGCGGCGCATCGCTCACTCCAGAGTGCCCGCGCATCTTGGCGCAACCGCAGTTGCTGAAGGCTTAACCCGCGCTTCGGTCTATCGCATTTCGGCTGCGGGTCAGGGCTTGGGCGGCGCTGGCGGGGCCGCTGGCGGTTTCGGGCTGTTGTCCGCTCCCATGGACTCCGGCGCCTGAGGACTGGAGGCATCTTCCTGCCTGACCCCGCCTTCACACACCAGTTTGCCCGAGCCCATCGCGCTCACTGTGCAGCGGGCCCGGCCTTTGACGGTGACCGTGCCCGAACCCATAATGGTGGCCTCGACATCGCCGTCCGAGGCAAAAGTCGCCCCGCCC
>JAYVKX010000254.1:0-4243 GCA_043768005.1 Novosphingobium sp.
TGGTCGCATCCAGCACCAGCACCACATCATGCGGCGCCTCGGGGTTGAGCCGGCCGAGGACGCGGCGGATCTTGCTCAGCTCGTCCATCAGTTCGCGCTTGTTGTGAAGCCGCCCGGCGGTATCGACGATCAGCGCATCGATGCCCTTCTCGGTGGCGAGTTTGACCCCGTCGAACACCACGCTGGCCGGATCGCCGCCTTCGGGCCCGCGCACAATCGGCACGCCCAGCCGCTCGGCCCAGATCGCCAGCTGGCCGATCGCGGCCGCGCGGAAGGTGTCGCCCGCAGCCAGCATCACGCCGTAATCCTGTTCCTGGAACAGATGGGCGAGTTTGGCGATGGTGGTGGTTTTGCCCGAACCATTGACCCCGATCACCAGGATCACCTGCGGGCGGGGAAAGGCGATAATCTCTAGCGGCTTTGCCACCGGGCGCAGGATTGCCGCGATTTCTGCGGCAACAGCCTCGCGGATAGTTGCCTCGTCCACCCCGCGTTCAAACCGTTCATCGGCCAGTCGCGCGCGGATCCGGGCCGCCGCGCGCGGGCCAAGGTCAGACAGGATCAGCGCATCTTCCAGATCATCCAGCTGCGCCTCATCCAGCCGGGTAGTGGTGATGATCCCGGCCAGATTTTCAGTCAGACGATCGGATGTCTTGCGAAAGCCGCCCAGCAACCGATTAGACCAGCTTTCAGCGGTCATGCCAGCAGGCCTTCGTTGATACGGGTGGGAGTTATGGTCACGATGCTTCCGGGTGCGATTTGGGGTGCCAGCTGCACCCGCGCGAAGTTCTCCGCATGGCCTGTCCCGTCACGCTCGGCAAGCACGCGCTGCGGCTGGCCGATCAGCGAGGCAAGCCAGCTCGTGCGAACCAGCGCCACATCGCCGCGCAGTTCTGCAGCACGTTCCCTGACGAGGCGGGGATCAACCTGCGGCATTCGCGCCGCCGGGGTTCCGGGGCGGGGCGAGTAAGGAAAAATATGACCCTGAACGATGCCAAGTTCACCGATGATCGAGCGATTGTTGGCGTGCATTGCACCGTCCTCGGTCGGGAACCCGGCGATAATGTCTGCACCGATGGAGATATCCGCACGGCGCGCGCGCAGTCGCTCCACCAGCGCCGCCGCATCGCCGCGTGAATGGCGGCGCTTCATTCGCTTGAGGATCATGTCGTCGCCTGATTGTAGCGAAAGATGGACATGCGGCATCACCCGGGCTTCGCTTGCCAGCAATTCGAACAGTTCGGGATCAATCTCCACCCCATCGAGCGAGGACAGTCGCAGCCGTTTGAGCGTTGGGCAGGCGGAAAGGATCGCGGCGGCCAATGCGCCCAGCTGCGGCGCACCGGGCAGTTCCTGGCCCCAGCTGGTCAGATCAACCCCGGTCAGCACCACCTCGCCCGCGCCCGCCGCCAGATGACGCTGCACGTCCACCACCACATCGGCAACGCTATGAGATCGGCTTGGCCCACGGCCCTGCGGGATCACGCAGAAGGTGCAGGCATGATCGCAGCCGTTCTGCACCGCGATAAACGCGCGGGTATGGGTGCGGATGGCAAGGGCAGGGGTCGGGGCGACGTTCCAGGCGCGCGGATCAAGCTTGCTGGCATTGGCGATCAGCCCATCAACCTCGGGCATGGCGGCCAGCGCGATCCGTTCCACTTCGGCAGCGCAGCCGGTAACCAGCAGCCGCGCATCGGGACGCGCGGCCCGCGCGCGGCGGATCGCCTGACGGGTCTGGCGCACCGCCTCAGCGGTCACCGCGCAGCTGTTGATAACCACCAGATTATCCGCGCCAGCCAGCAGGGCGCGCAGATCTTCGCTTTCAGACAGGTTCAACCGGCAGCCCAGCGAAATGACTTCCGCCGTCACACATCGCCTCCAAGCGCGGCGGGATCAAACTCGCCGCGAAACGCTTCGTGCGCACTACCGATCATTATGATGCGGCCTGCCTCGGTCCATTCGATCTGCAAATCTCCGCCCGGCAGGGTGACGGTAACAAGCCGCTCCACCAATCCGCGTCGCATCGCGCCGACTGCCGTGGCGCAGGCCCCGGTGCCGCAAGCCAGCGTCAGGCCTGCGCCGCGTTCCCACACCCGCAGGCGGATGGCGGAGCGGCTGATAATTGTTGCAAGGTTGACGTTGACCGCTTGCGGAAACAGCGGATCATGCTCGATCAGCGGCCCCAGCCGGTTCAGCTCCACGGCATCGCAATCATCCACGAAAAAGATCACATGCGGATTGCCGATATTAACTGCTGTGGGGCTTTCCAGATCTTCCCAACCCACCGGCAGCGTCAGTGTATCCAGCGGATAGGCCAGCGGAATCTCATCCCAGCCAAACCGCGGGACACCCATATCGACCGATGCACCGGTTGCAGAAGGCGATGTGGCCAGAATTCCGCCCAGTGTTTCGATGGTCGCGGGCACACCGTGAAGCATCCCCACCGCACGAGCGGCATTGCCGCAGGCTTCCACTTCGCCGCCATCGGCGTTGAAGATTCGCATCCGGAAAGTGGCGCGGTCCGAAGGTTCGATTACGATCAGCTGATCGCAGCCGATCCCAGTGCGGCGATCGGCAATCGCACGAGCCAGCGGCGGGGCGATTACGGGCAGGACATCGCGCCGCCCGTCGAGCACGACGAAGTCATTGCCAAGGCCCTGCATCTTGATGAACGGAACGCGCATTATGCGCGATCCTCTATGCGCTGCGGCGGTTTTCGTCCAGAGGCTGCGGCTTTTCAGCATCGCCTGTAAGTTCAGCTTCAGGAGGAGCCGGAACCCCCAGCAGCAGGCCAAGCGGAGCCAGCCGCCTGCGGGTCTGGTCGGCGGTTTCGGGACGGCCATAGTAATAGCCCTGACCCTTGAAACTGCCAAGTTTCTGCAGCCTGCGCAGCACGTCCTCGTTCTCGATCCCCTCAGCCGTGATCGGCAGACCCAGTCCTTCACCAAGCGAGGTAATCGCCTGGACAATGGTCGAGCTATCGGCGTTGTCTGAGAGACTAGCGACAAAACTGCGGTCGATCTTGATCCGATCAAACGGTAGCGTGCGCAGCTGGGCGAGGGAACTGTACCCGGTGCCGAAATCATCTAGGCTGATACTGACACCCTGGTTTTTCAGGCTGATGATCAGCGAGCGGACCACGCCCAGGTTTTCGTGCAGGCAACTTTCGGTAACTTCGATATCCAGGCGGCTGGGCGGGAAGTTTGCCTCGACCAGCAGCTTGAGCAGTTTTTGCGCGAACCACGGATCGCGCAATTGCAGCGGCGAGATATTGACTGATAGCGTCAGCTTGGGATCCCAGCTGCGCGCATCATGCAGGGCCTGCGCGATAACGCTTTCGGAAAGTTCGGCGATAACCCCGATTTCTTCGGCAATCGGAATGAAGATTTCGGGGCTGACCACGCCAAGGGTCCGCGAATTCCACCGGGCCAGCATTTCAAAGCCCAGCAGATCGCCACTCGCGATATCGATCTGCTGTTCGTAATAGGGTACAAATTCACCCAGCGGAATGCCTCGGCGGATCCCTGTTTCCAGTTCGGCGCGGAAGCGAAGCTCGTTTTCCATCGATTCTTCGAACCAGAAATAGCGGTTCCGGCCCTTCTTTTTGGCGTGATACATGGCGATATCGGCCATGTGGAGCAGGGCTTGCGCTGGTTCGCTGCCAGCCTTGCCGCCGCTGCGAGTGATCCCTACCGAAATCGATGTTTCGATAGCTATCCCGCCGATCTCGACCGGACGGGCAGCGACCTCGATCAGCGTTTCGGCCAGTGCATCAACGCGAAGATCATGAGCGGGATCAAACGGGGTTACGCAGGCAAATTCATCGCCACCAAGCCGCGCCACCAGCGATCCTTCGGGAATGGCAGAGGTTATTCGCCGAGCGATTTCGCGCAGGATAGTATCACCGGCGGTATGGCCGTTCACATCATTGATGTGTTTGAAATTATCGATATCGAGCATCAGGAAGGCCACTTCCTCGCCCCGCGCCAGCGCCGCTGCGACCAAGCGGTCCGTCGCCGGGCCAACGCTGCGGCGATTGAGGCAGCCGGTGAGCGGATCGGTTTCCGACAGGATGCGAGCCTGGGTTTCTGCCCGCCGCCGCTCATTCACTTCGCCGGCAAGTTCGCGGTAACGCCGCCAGCCAAAGATCACGAGCGCGATGTTGAGCAGCAGCGCGTTGATCAGCAGCCGATCAGGCCCGCTGCCGTCGCCGGCCATACTGCGCACGATCTGCGGCAGCGCC
>JAYVKX010000255.1:0-2487 GCA_043768005.1 Novosphingobium sp.
GCCGTCGCCCCGGGCAGGGGAGCGCCATTAGCTGCGCGACTCGCGCAATGCAACCCCAGACTTGGGCCTAGATCGAAGCCTGCGCCTGCTGGCCGAACATCCGCTCTACTTCCAGCACCAGGTCTTTCAGGTGAAACGGCTTGGACAGGACTTTGGCCTGCGGTGCCTCGCGGCTTGCCTTGAGCGTCACCGCCGCGAAACCGGTGATAAACATCACCTTGGTTTTCGGGCTCAGTTCGGCGCAGCGCTGGGCCAGTTCGATCCCGTCCATCTCGGGCATGACGATGTCCGACAGCAGCAGGTCGAAATGATACTCCTGCAGATACGGGATCGCCGCCGTGCCGCGATCGACCGCGACCACTTCGTAGCCAGCATTTTCAAGCGCGCGCGCCAGATAGGTGCGCATGGCTGCCTCGTCTTCGGCAAGCAGGATGCGGATCATGTGCGGTTCGTCCCGATCATCTATCAAAGCGCCCAAGGCAGCGCCGGTCATAAGCTCGGGAGTTTGGTACACCAACCAGGTTAACAATCCTGCCTGTTTTCGGCGGCGTCATACTTTGACACAGCCGCCGCTTCAGGCCAGTCAAATGCGATGAACAGTCCGACAGCCAGCCCAGGCGATTCGTCGCGTATCGAGGGCGGTTCGATCCCTGGCAGCAGCGGGCTACCGGCCTTTTCGCTGATCGCGCCAGAGCCTTCTGCGCTGCCGGTGCTGCTGGCTGTACCGCATGCAGGTCGCGCCTATCCTGGAACGCTGCTGGAACGGATGCGCAATCCGGGGTTTGCCGCGCTCAAACTTGAAGACCGCTATGTCGACCGGCTGGCAGAACAAATCGCGCGCGAAACCGGCGCGGCGCTGCTGGTGGCGCATGCCCCGCGAGCGATGATCGATCTCAACCGAGGGCACGAGGATGTCGATTGGGATATGTTCGCTCAGGGGCGGCCCGAAGGTATGGGCTGCTATACACCGGGCATGCGCGTGCGTAGCGGGCTGGGGTTGATCCCGCGGCGCTTGCCGGGTTTGGGCGAATTGTGGAAGCGCCGCCACGATGAAGAGGATCTGGCCGCGCGGATCGATCAGATTCACGCGCCTTACCATGACTGTTTGGCCCAAAACCTTGAATCGCTGCGCGAACGCTGGGGCGCTGCACTGCTGCTTGATCTGCATTCGATGCCGCCGCTGGGCTATCGCGGCGGGCAAGCCGCACCCGATTTTGTGCTGGGTGACCGGTTCGGGGCGAGCTGCCACGGATCGCTGGTCGGCACCTGTTTCAGCTATTTTGCCGAACAGCGGCGCGGGGCGGCGCACAACCGGCCTTACGCAGGCGGTTATGTGCTCGAACGGCATGCTCGCCCGGCGCGGGGCATCCATGCGTTGCAGGTTGAGATCGATCGCAGTTGCTATCTCGATTCGCGGTTGGTCGAACCGGGTCCCGGGTTCGATGCCATGGTGCAATTGCTGACCGGACTGGTGCGGCGGATCGCCGGGGACGTTGCCGAATTGGGGCGGCTTGGCGGTGCCGCCAGCTGGGCCAACGCGGCCGAATAAAAAAACCACCTCGTGCAAATCGCACGAGGTGGCCAAGGTTCAGGGAGGAAGTGCACCGAAGTGCACCTGCCCGCCGGGCCATGAGGGAAGCCGCGACGAGGTTCAGCACAAATAAGCCTGTCTGGACCAGGTTTCAAGCCAATCTGAAGCAACCCAAAAGAAACGGCGCGATTCCGCCAATAAGCGGAACCGCGCCGTTAACTATTTGACCTGGCGGGGATTAAGCAGCTGGTTCGGGAGCCGGAATCGGTCCCTTCCCCTGCGTAACCTGGCGAGCGAAAACTTCGCTCATATGTTCAAGGCTGAACAGATGGGCAAACACCAGCGCCAGCATGCCGTTCTGGTTCATCGTGCGCAGGACATCGCCGCGCAGTTCGCGCAGCTTTTCCTGATCGACCATCTTGAAGCCGCGATAAATAAACGGGGTTTCGTTCCCGGTCTGCTGGATCGAGACTTCACCGTCCATCAGCAGATCATGCTTCACCAGTTCTTCGACAAACGATGAGGTGCGGAAGCCCGCTTCTTCGAAATTGCGGCAGAATTCCAGCGTGGCATTGCAGGCCTCGGTCGGCTGGCCACCTTCGAACAGCTTGTTGCCGTCTTCATACTCGCCCACCAGATCGCTGGTCGGGTCAAAGCACAGCGAAAGCTCATCCGAATCGGGTGCCAGCTTGGCCAGCATGAACGGATAACGGCGGGCATAGGCCGGGACATAGACCGGATCGAGCTGCTTGCCGCTATCGTCGAAATAGGTGTTCACGCCTTCGTTCAGGCCCATCAGCGCCAGCGGCACCGGGTTTTCCGAGATCGAAAACACGATCGGGTAATTGCGCGAAGCGTGGATGAATTCTTCGGCCGTCAGCGGCACGGCGTGCTGGCCAACCATCCAGCTGGCAACATCGGTGCTGCGGCTGCTCCAGTCAGCGTGATCGCGGCTA
>JAYVKX010000256.1:0-2165 GCA_043768005.1 Novosphingobium sp.
CGAAATGCGCGTTGGCGGCCTGATGGCGGAATGCATCGGCGAGGCGTGCCAGCGGGAAGTGGTCGCTGATGACTGGCTTGAGTCCAGTGGCCTCAATCCCAGCGATCATCGCCGATTGCTGCGAAGCGCCTTTCAGTTCGTCTGCACCAAGCGATCCGGCCCCCGGCATTTCCCGTTCGATCACGAATTGTGGCATGAGCGTCTCCTCTTCCTTTGACGAGCGAACGACCCGCCTAAAGATTAAACCTCTGCCATTCAAATATCCACCACGATCTTGCCGAAGTGCTTATTCGCGGCCTGGTGGCGGAAAGCATCGGCGAGGTTATCGAGCGGGAAGTGATCGCTTATAACCGGCTTGATCCCGTTTGCTTCAATCCCCCAGATCATTGCCGATTGCTGCGCGCGGCTGCCCACGGTGAGGCCTTGGACGCGCAGGTTCTTGGCCATCAGCAGCGCGGTCTGGACCGGTCCGGCAAAGCCTGCCAGCACCCCGATCAGCGCAACATGCCCGCCAACCCGCGTTGCCATCATCGATTGATCGAGCGTGCCCGCGCCGCCAATCTCGACCACGCAATCGACGCCGACACCGCCGGTCAGTTCCAGCACTTTGGCACCCCAAGCCGGCACTGCCTTGTAGTTGATCAATTCATCCGCGCCGAGTGCCTTCAGCCGTTCGAGCTTTTCGTCTGAACTGGAGGTGGCGATAACGTGCGCGCCCGCTGCCTTGGCGAATTGCAGCGCGAAGACCGAAACCCCGCCGCTGCCCTGGATCAGCACGGTCGAACCCGGCTGCACGGCATTATCGACAAACAGCGCGCGCCACGCGGTGAGGCCGGCACAAGTCAGCGTGGCGGCTTCGGCGGCGGTGTAACCGCTTGGCACGCGGGTGAACGACAGTTCCGAAGTAACCACAGCTTCCACCGCATAGCCATCGATGCCGTCACCCGGCACCCCGCGAAACGCCGTGGCGGGTGGAGAGCCGTCGATCCATTCGGGGAAGAAGGTCGAAACTACCAGATCGCCCGGCTTGAACTGGGTGATGCCTGCACCGACGGCCTCAACCATTCCGGCGCCATCAGACATCGGGATGCGCCCTGCGGCGGCCGGGATCATGCCGGTCACCACCGCGAAATCGTGGTAGTTGAGCGAGCTTGCCGCTAACTTCACCCGGATCTGGCCGGGGCCGGGCTGGCCCGGGTCTTCGGCAGTCGCGGGCAGCAAGGTATCAAGGCCGGCGGGTGTGCCGACGCGAATGCAGCGGATGGTCAAGTCAGGTTCCTTTGTTCAATTTCTGGCCGCCGAAGCGCAGTCATTACATGCTGTGACATTTGTCCGAATACTGGGTATGCACGCAATGGTAGACCTGCCCGCCGACAACGACCCAGGCGACGTTATCGCTGGCCGCGCTGATGGCACCGCCGCCCGAACCCTGAGCTTGGGCCGGCTGGAGCAATTGAGCCGCACCCAGCCCACCGGCGAACATTGCCAACGCGAGTGTAGGCACCCGCAGGTTCTGCAATAGGCTCTTCATCGTCTCTCTCCCCAATTGCGTATGTAGGATTGGACCGGTGCCACGAAACAGCCGGGACACAAGTCATCGGTGACCAGCGTTCTTTTACTCAGCCGCTTCCAGCATCGCCGCCATCTGCGGTCCGCGGATCAAACCGCCGGGGGTTGCGCCGGTCCAGATGCCGTTCTGGAAGGTCACCACGCCGCCCTTGATCGTGCAATCATACCCATCGGCCTTTTGCAGCAGGCGCTTGCCGCCCGCAGGCAGATCGAACGCCAGCCACGGCTTGCCCAGTTTGATCGCGTCCATATCGATTACGTTGATATCGGCGAGGTAGCCCGGTGCGAGGACACCGCGATCGTGCAGGCCATAGAGCCGCGCGGTATCATGGCATTGGCGTTTCACCGCGTTTTCCAGGGTGATCGTGCCGCGCTTGCGGTTCTTAACCCAGTGTTCGAGCATGAAAGTGGGGCTGGCCGCATCGCAGATCGTGCCGCAGTGCGCGCCGCCATCGCTGAGCGAATTGACGCAATCGTCGCTGTTCTGCAGCGCTTCGAGGAAATCGAGATTGCCATCGGCGTAGTTGAGGATCGGCAGATAGATGAAGCCCTTGGCGTCATTTTCGCAGAGCAGGTCATAGGCATATTCATCGCCC
>JAYVKX010000257.1:0-2246 GCA_043768005.1 Novosphingobium sp.
ATATGTCTCCTACGCCTGTTCGCATTGCGCCGATTTTGCCGCGCAATCGCGGGCCCGGCTGGAAGGTGACTGGATCCGCAGCGGCCAGGTTTCGGTCGAGCGGCGCGCCACGGTGCTTGAAAATCAGCCGTTCGCACTAGTCGCGGCGCTGGCGGTGCAATGCGGCGCGGCGTCGCGGTGGTTCGCCAATGGCGATGCGATGCTGGCCGCGCAGCCGCAATGGCTCCCCAAGGTGCTCGATCCGGCGCTGCAGAAAAAGTGGAATGCCCAGCCCGCCAATCGCTATGCGATCACCATGGCGCACGATCTTGGCTTTTATGAACTGATGCAAAAGCGCGGCTATTCCGCACCGCAGCTTGATGTGTGCCTGACCGATCAGGCCAAGCTGAAGGCAATCCTCACCTCCACCAACTACGGGTTCGTGACGCTGGGGATTTCCGGCACCCCCAGCTTCATGATTAACGATTCGCTGCTTTCGTTCTATGATTGGCCCAATCTTGAAGGATTAATCGAATCGATGCTTCCGCAATAAGCCCGCCGCAAGCCGAATCACCTGTGGAGAAGCGCCAAGGCGCCCCCTCTTCAGCTTCATCGCCCGCCTGTTCCGGGTTAGTTTTACCGACTCGCAATGCAAGGAATGCCACCGTGATGCGCCTAACTTCCACTCGCCGCCTGTTGCTCGCATTTGCTGCCGCTCCGCTGGCCCTCAGCCTCGCCGCTTGCGGAGGTGACAAGACCGCCGCGCCCGCCAAAGGCGATCCGCTCGCCAAGATCGCTGCGCCGGCCGGCCAGAAATGGGAAGAGCTGGTCAGCGATGGCACCGATGGCGGCATGGTGCTGGGCAATCCGCAGGCGCCGATCAAACTGGTCGAATACGGCTCGCTGTCGTGCCCGCACTGCGCGCGCTTTGCCCAGGAAGGCATGCAGCCGCTGATGACCGATTACATCGCTACGGGCCGGGTCAGCTATGAATATCGCAGCTTCGCGATCCACCCGCAGGATATCCCGCTGACCTTGCTGGTGCGCTGCGCGCCCAAGCAGGCGTTCTTCGCCATGGTTGAGCAAGTCTATACCAATTTCGATGCCATGAACGCCCCGCTGGGTGATCCGGCGGTGCAGCAAAAGGCCGAAGAGGCGTCCAAAAATCCCCCAGCAACGCGCTTTATGGCGATCTCGCAGGCACTGGGCTTTACCGATTTCTTCGCTGCCCGCGGAATAGCCGCACCTCAGGCCAATGCCTGCCTCGCAAATCTGGATAATGCCAAACAGATTGCGGACTATGCCAAGAAGTATGGTGCGGATGGGATCAATTCCACGCCGACCATTCTGATCAACGGCCGGACGATGCCCGCCGACGATTCGACCTGGGCCAAGGTGTCAGAGGCGCTGCGCCTGGCCGGCGCGCGCTAAGCCGGCAGGCGGGGGGCCGGGACAGATCAGATGCGGATCAAACGGCTCAAGCTCACGGGATTCAAGAGCTTTGTCGAGCCGGCTGAACTGCGCATCGAACCCGGGCTGACCGGGGTTGTCGGCCCCAACGGCTGCGGAAAATCAAACCTGCTAGAAGCCATCCGCTGGGTGATGGGCGAAAGCAGCGCCAAGTCGCTGCGCGGCGGCGGCATGGAAGACGTGATCTTCGCCGGCACTGCGCAGCGCCCGGCACGCGACTTCGCCGAAGTGGTGCTGCATGTCGATGCCGGCGATAATGACAGCGATATGGAAGTTGTCCGGCGGATTGAGCGCGGCGCGGGCAGCGCTTACCGTGTCAACGGCCGCGACGTGCGGGCCAAGGATGTCTCGCTGATTTTCGCCGATGCCGCCACCGGGGCCCACTCCCCCGCGCTGGTCAGCCAGGGCAAGATCGCCGCAGTAATTGCTGCTAAACCGGCGGAACGGCGGATGATGCTGGAAGAAGCTGCGGGCATTGCCGGGCTTCATGCGCGGCGCAAGGACGCCGAGCAGAAACTGCGTGCGACCGAGACCAATCTGGCGCGGCTGGAAGACCTGATGGGTCAGCTCGACCAGCAGATCGGTGCCTTGCGCCGCCAAGCCCGCGCTGCCGAACGCTATAAGGCCCTGAGCGACCGGATCCGCGTGGCCGAAGCACGGCTGGTCTTCGCCCGCTGGCGCGATGCTGCTGCTGCTGCCGAGGCTGCACGCGCCGAAGCGCAAGGCGCCGAAGCGCGGGTCAGTGCTGCGCAAGCGGCGATGAAAGTGGCGCAGGAAGCCCAGCACCGGCTGGCCGA
>JAYVKX010000258.1:0-3205 GCA_043768005.1 Novosphingobium sp.
GGGCATCTGCACAATCGAGAGCAGGCTGTCCTGCCCGGACAAGGCCTTGGACTGGACCGGCACGCCCAGCACCGGCAGATGGGTCATCGATGCGACCATCCCCGGCAGATGCGCCGCGCCGCCGGCGCCGGCGATAATCACCTTGAAGCCTTCATCCGCCGCGCCGGCTGCAAATTTCACCAGCCGCTGGGGGGTGCGATGCGCCGAAACGATCCGCGCGTCATAGGCGACCCCCAGCTGATCCAGCGCCGCAGCGGCACATTTCATCGTCGCCCAGTCAGACTGGCTGCCCATCACGATCGCGACCGGTGCCGACATATTTTATCGCTCCGCCAGATAATAACGCGTGATCGCGTTCAACTGATCGTCCAGCTCAAACACGATCGGCTGACCGGTCGGAATTTCGAGGCCAGTGATATCGGCATCGGATATCCCCGAAAGATGTTTGACCAGCGCGCGCAGCGAATTGCCGTGGGCTGCAACCAGCACCGTTTCACCGGCTTGCAGTGCCGGGGCAATAGTGCCCTCATAATAGGGCAGCACCCGGGCGATGGTGTCTTTGAGGCTTTCGGTTCGCGGAATCGCGATTCCGGCATAACGCGGGTCGGCGGCAAGGTCGAATTCCGATCCCGCTTCCAGCACCGGCGGCGGAATGTCAAAGCTGCGGCGCCAGATCTTGACCTGGTCTGCGCCGTGTCTGGCCGCTGTCTCGGCCTTGTCGAGCCCGGTCAGCCCGCCATAATGCCGCTCGTTCAGCCGCCAATCCTTCACTTCGGGCACCCACAGCCGCCCCATTGCTTCCAGCGCGAAATGCAGCGTGCGGATCGCGCGGGTTTGCAGCGAGGTGAAGGCCAGCGTCGGGAACACGCCCTTTTCCGCCAATAATTGCCCGGCCGCGCGGGCCTCAGCCTCACCCTGGGGCGTCAGGTCGACATCCCACCAGCCGGTGAAGCGGTTTTCCAGGTTCCACTGGCTCTGACCGTGGCGAACTAGGATAAGGCGGGGCAAGTTGGACGCTCCTGGCAGCGCGTGATCGGGGAGCGGCTGGCCCTAGCTTTTTGGACCCGCTTTGGGAAGAGCCGCTTCATCGTCGCTGCGAATGGCCCGTTCCTGCGTTTTGCGGCGGACGAGATTCTCGCGCAGTTTGGCGGCAAGGCGTAGTTCGCGGCTGGAATCGGCGGGCTGGTCATTCATTCTGCAATCCGTGCCGCGACCGGAACCTTGGCGCAAGCCCTGCTTGACAAGCGACGCCCCCCCGGCCAATAGCGCGCCCCTGCCCGGACCGGCCTTGCCGATCACCTGGGACAGCCGGAATGGTGGGCTGCTGTAGCTCAGTGGTAGAGCGCATCCTTGGTAAGGCTGAGGTCGGGAGTTCAATCCTCCCCAGCAGCACCATTCCCCTTCTCTGGCGAAACGCAGCGGATTCTAGCCCTCGGTGACAAACCGGGTCTGGGCATCGCGTGTTTCGAGGAAATTGCGCTTGGTGCGCTGCCCATCGGCGCTGTTGAGCCAGCTCACGGTGGCCAGGACCGCGGCAGCTGCGAGGATCACGTAACGCATCGGCTTGCTCCCTCCTCTGCTAGAGTTTCCCGGTCAGGCGCAAGTATAGCGCAGTGTGGTTAGCATCGGGTTCGTAATCGCGGTAAGCAGAAGGCGGGGCTGCGTTAAGCGTGAAGATCGGCCCATTCCGGGTGCTTGCGAAACGCCGCTGCAACATAGCTGCACTGCGGATCCACGGTGAAGCCCTGGCTGCGCGCATCATAGATCAGCGCCGCTACCAGCCGGCCCGCCACCCCGCGCCCGCCAATCTGGGGCGGCACCAGCGTATGTTCGGCCACTCGGACGGTGCCGTGCTGGAGCCAGGTCAACCGTCCGATCCGGGCAGCGCCCGCAACATGGGCGTGATATTCGCCCGCTTTTGCGCTGCCGTGGCGGGTAATGGTGACTTCGTCCATTTCTGCTCCTGCTGCTGCTTGACGCGCTGGCCGGTGGTCCGCATTGGGTTGCTACCTATGCAGTTCCTGTCTGACAATGCCGCCGCAGTCCATCCCGCCATCTGGCGCGCGATGCAAGCTGCCGATGCCGCCGATGCGCCCTATGATGGCGATGCGCTGAGCCGCAGGCTGGACGCTGCCTTTGCCGGGTTGTTCGGGCGGCCCTGCACGGTGCTGTGGGTTTCCTCTGGAACTGCGGCGAATGGTCTGGCGCTGGCGACGATGGTCCCGCCCCACGGCGCGGTGATCTGCCACCGTGAGGCGCATATCGAAGTCCACGAGGGCGGCGCGCCTGGGTTTTTCACCCACGGCGCCAAGCTGATTCTGGGCAATGGCGAGGGGGCCAAGCTGACCCCGGCAGAAATCACCCGCATTGTGGATTCGATCCATAACGATGGGCACGAAGTGCAGCCGCATGCGCTTTCGCTGACCCAGGCGAATGAATATGGCCGGGTCTATACTCCCGGCGAAATGGCTGAAATTGCCGCCCTTGCGCAGGCGCGCGGGCTTAAGCTGCAAATTGATGGCGCGCGCTTTGCCAATGCGGTTGCCTTCCTTGGCTGCACCCCGTGGGAGGCTTGCGCGGGCGCCGATGCGCTGAGCTTTGGCTGTGTCAAAAATGGTGGGATGAGCGCCGATGCGCTGGTGTTTTTTGACGAAAGTCTGGCCGATGTCGCCAGGTTCCGGCGCAAGCAGGCGGGGCATTTCCAGTCAAAAGGCCGGTATCTGGCCGCGCAGCTGATCGCGATGATCGAAGGCGGGCTGTGGCTGGATAATGCCCGCGCCGCCAATGCCGCCGCGCTGGAAATCGCGGGCAGTGCGCAGGCGCGATTGCGTCACCCGGTGCAGGCGAACGAGATATTCCTGACGCTGTCTGCGGCAGAGCGCGCGAGCCTGCGGGCGCAGGGCTTCACCTTTTATGATTGGGGCAGCGATTGTGCCCGGCTGATCACCGCGTGGAATAGCACTGCCGCCGACGTTGGCGCTCTGGCCCGCGCGATTGCTGCCTTGTGAGTGAAGTTATGAGCGAATTTCCGCCAAAATCCCGCAGCGCCAGTATCGCAGCCTTCATGCTGCTGGCGCTGGTCTGGGGCTCTACCTGGCTGGTGATCAAGGATCAGATCAGCACGGTCCCGCCCAGCTGGACGGTCACCTGGCGCTTCGCCCTCGCGGCGCTGGGAATGATCGCGCTGGCGCTGGTCCGGCGTCAG
>JAYVKX010000259.1:0-3070 GCA_043768005.1 Novosphingobium sp.
CGAAGAGCAGCTGACCGATATCCTTTCGGCCAACCGCCGCCGGATCACGATTGACGAAATCCAGCGCACCGTCTGCCAGTTCTACCGGGTTGACCGCACTGAAATGAGCAGCAAGCGCCGCGCCCGCGCGGTGGTTCGTCCGCGCCAGGTGGCGATGTATCTGGCCAAGGTACTGACCCCGCGCAGCTACCCCGAAATCGGCCGCAAGTTCGGCGGGCGTGATCACTCGACCGTTATCCACGCGGTGCGCCTGATCGAAGACCTGCGCACCCGCGACGCCGATATGGACGGCGATGTGCGCAGCTTGCTGCGGCAGCTGGAGAGTTAGAGCGTCTCCGGATCCTCTCCATTTTGGCGAAGCCAACAAACGGGGAGGTGGATGCCGCTTTAGCGGCAGACGGAGGGGAAATGGCGCGAGGGCAAGAGCCCCTCCGTCATTTGCTGGCGCAAATGCCACCTCCCCATTTGCGCCATACGGCGAAAATGGAGAGGATCTTTCCGCAACTTCTGAACCGTTTTCAAACAGCCTTGTAAACAGGGCTGTTCACACCCGCGTCAGGCTGATAGCCCGCCATCTACGATCAGCTCGCTCCCGGTGGTGAACGCGGCGCGATCGCTGGCCAAGAACACCACGGCATCGGCCACGTTCTGCGCTTCGCCCAGGTGGCCGAGCGGGTGCATGGCCGAGACACTGGCCAGCACTTCGTTGTCTCCGAGCCCTTGAGCCGCGGCGAAATCGTAGATCAGCATGCGGCCCATCTTGGTGTCGATCACCCCAGGGTGGACTGAGTTGACCCGGATCCGCGCGGCGGCCAATTCCTTGGCGCAGCCCTTGGTGAACAACCGCACCGCGCCTTTGGTGCTGTTGTAGCAAGTTGCCCCAGCTGCACCTTCGATCCCCGCCACCGAGGACAGGTTCACTATCGCAGTGCCGCCGCGCCAAAGATGCGCGCGCTCGGCCAGCAAGGGCAGCGCTGCGCGGGTGCCCATGAACACCCCCTCGACATTGACCGCATGGAGTCGCCGCCAATCATCCAGCGTAGTTTCGAGGATCGATTTGAACAGCCACAGCCCGGCATTGTTGACCAGAATATCGAGCCCGCCGGCCTCGGCACGCAGCCAATCCATCGTCGCGGCCCAGTGGGCCTCGCTGGTCACGTCCTGAGCAAAGGCGATCCCGCCGATTTCCGCAGCGAGGTCTTCAGGCGCAGCAAGATCGGTAACCGCCACCTTTGCGCCCGCCGCCGCCAGCGCGCGTGCAGCAGCAGCACCCAGCCCGGTTGCCGCGCCGGTTACCAGCGCAATGCGTCCATAAAGATCGCCCATGTTCCTTCCTCCTTTATAGTGACCTATTTGGTCGGCTTGATCCTACGTACGTCCTGGCTCAAGTTCCATCGAGCAAACCTGCCAGCGCCTGATGCGCCGCTTGCATTTCGGCGTCGGTGCTGCAGATATCGACCAGCGCCAGACCGTCGATCAGTGCGATAATCACTGCTGCCGTGGCGCCCGGATCGGCGCCGGCCGGCAGATCGAGCCGGTCTGCAAGCCACTGCCTGAACCCCGCCATCACCTGGGCAGAGATCGTGACGAACGGTTCTTCCCCTTTGGCCGCAGCTGCAATCATCTCGACCCAAAGCCGCATGAAACGGCGCAACTGTGGCCCCGCAGTCAATTGCACCGCCAGCAGGATCATCGCGCGCGGCGGCAAGCGGGTGCCTTCGGGGATCGCCTCGGCCAGCTCTGCCACAGACTGCGCCGCGACCAGCGTGGTTGCGGCGGACAGCACTTCAGCCTTGTCCGCAAAATAGTAGAGCAGCATCCGGTCGCTCACCCCGGCGGCGCTGGCAAGCTGGCGCAGGCTGGTCTGGGTCAGCCCGGTATCGAGCAAATGCGCAGCCAGGCGCCCGGCCACCACTTCGCGTTGCTGATCCCTAATGGTCATCGAAACCTCTTGTAGCACCTGCTACACAGTGTTATCATGTAGCAAGTGCTACAGGAGTAGGCCATGCCACGATCCCTTTTTGCAACGCTACCAGCTATCGCGGTTTTGCTGTTTGTTATGACAGCACTGGCGCTGTTACGTGGCAAGGGCAAGCGCGCGCCGCAGGCTTGGCTGGTGCCGGGCACCTTTGCCGCACTGTTTCTCGCCTGGTCGGTGTTCACCGTGGTCCGCGAAGGGCCGCTTGGGTTCTGGCCAAACCACACCGCAAATGCCTGGGGCAATCAGGTGTGGTTCGATCTGCTGCTGGCCATTGGCTGCGCCTTGGCGCTGCTGCTGCCGCGCGCCCGCGCCGTGGGTATGCGTCCGCTGCCGTGGTTGGTGCTGATCGTCTGCACCGGATCGATCGGGCTGCTGACAATGTTCGCCCGCTGCTTGTTCCTTGAAAATCGCCGAGCCCAAACCTGAGGGAGTAACCGATGTCCCTGTTCCGCCTGTTTCTGTTAGCCTGCCTGGTGGCCATTACCAGCTATACCAGCGTGGCCATTGCCAACCACGGCATCAATTTGTTGCCGATATTCTTCGGTGACATGGCCGCGATGACCTGGCGCGGACAGTTCAATGTCGATTTCACCGGCTTCCTGGGGCTTTCGGCGCTGTGGGTTTCGTGGCGCCACCAGTTCAGTCCGGCCGGGCTGGCGCTGGGGGTGATCGCGTTCTTCGGCGGAATGCTGTTCCTGTCGATCTACCTGCTGATCCACACCGGACGCAGCCGGGGCGATATCAGAGCGGTGCTGCTGGGTGAGGCGCGGGTCTAGGCATCGGTCAGCGCGCTCAGGGTCTCACGCAATTCTCGCCGCAGGAACTTGCCGCTGGCGTTGCGCGGCAGCGGCTGGTCGAGCAGCCAGACGTAGCGCGGCACCTTGTGCTTGGCCATGTGGTTAAGGCAATGCTGTTGCAGCGCGGTCTGATCAAGCTGATGGTCAGGTTTAAGCACCACCGCCACGCCAATTTCCTCGCCCATCCGGTCATCCTTGACCCCGAACACGCAGCATTCGGCCACCGCATCGTGGCGATAGACGCAGGCTTCCACTTCGGTGCAGCTGATGTTTTCGCCGCCGCGGATCACCA
>JAYVKX010000260.1:0-3491 GCA_043768005.1 Novosphingobium sp.
GATCATAGCCGGCGCGGCCAAGATAGCTGATCCCCAGATTATCCGCTTCGGTTTCCTGGCCGCGTGAATATTTAAGGGTCAGCATCTGCGAGCCCTGACTGAACAGCTTCTGGCCGATCTGGCCCGCGGCGCTATTGCCCAGCACCGCATTTGCCAGCACCTGGCCCAGCACCCCGAAGATCGCGTTCTTGGTCGCCGCGCTTTGCCGCTTGGCCGCATGGCGCGCCGCAACATGGCCGACTTCGTGGCCCAGCACACCGGCCAGCTCCGCCTCGTTGTTCATCAGCGCAACCAGCTGCCGGGTGACATAAACATAGCCCCCCGGGATCGCAAAAGCATTGTCCACCGGCGAATTGAGCAGCGTTACGGTGAAATCCCCGCGCGCATTGCTGAGGCCGGATTGCACCGCGATATTCTTGCCGATGGTTTCCACATATGCGGCCTGTGGGCCGGTTTCCGCGCCGCCAAACTCTGCCACCAGCTGCGGATGCGCTTCGGCACCCTGCTGCCGATCCTTGGCGCTGATCGACTGGATAGAGGAGGTGGTGGCAACCGAACCAGTTTGTGCCTGCCCGGCACAGGCAGGAAGCAGCATTGCCGATATGGCCAGCACAGATACAAATGAATGACGATTCAGGTGAGGCATATAAGGCTCCTCTCGGGATTTGAAGGATAGACGAATAAGCTTTGCTCTAACGATTTATAACCGCCGTTGTTCCGCAGATCGCGCCCCGTTAGTATCGGCTCCGTCAGATATCGCCGATACGCAAAAAGCGTTCTTCGCGCTGCGCCAACAGTTTAGCCGGCTTAAGTGAACCCAGTCTGTCCAGTTCTTCGCCGATGGCTTGGGCCAGCGACTGCGCTGCTGCGACGGGATCACGGTGCGCACCGCCGACCGGTTCCTTTACAATCCGGTCAATCACTTGCAGCGCCAGCAAATCCTGCGCGGTAATTTTCATCGCCTCGGCCGCATCGGCGGCCTTGTCCGATGTGCGCCACAGGATCGATGCGCAGCCTTCGGGCGAGATCACCGCATAAATCGCATGTTCAAACATCAGCACGCGTTCAGCACTGGCCAAAGCCACCGCGCCGCCCGAACCGCCTTCGCCCACGATCACTGCCACCATCGGTACCGGCAATGCCAGGCACGCCTCGGTTGACCGGGCAATCGCCTCAGCCTGGCCGCGTTCCTCGGCCTCGACCCCCGGAAAAGCGCCTGACGTATCGACCAGCGTCACCACCGGCAGGCCAAACCGCCCGGCTATTTCCATCAGGCGGATCGCCTTGCGATAGCCTTCAGGCTTGCCCATGCCGAAATTATGCCGGATCCGGCTTTGCGTATCATTGCCCTTTTCATGGCCGATCAGCATCACCCGCCGTCCGTTCAGCCGGGCAAAACCGCCGACAATCGCCTCATCCTCGCCATACAGCCGGTCACCGCCCAAGGGCACGAAATCGCTGAAGGCGTGGGCCACGAAATCCTTGAAATGGGGCCGCATCGGATGGCGCGCGACTTGCGTCTTCTGCCAGGGGGTCAGCGCGGCATAGGTGCTGGAAAGCAGATCGGCGCTTTTCGTTTCAAGTCGCAAAATCTCTGCCGACAGATCAACATCGCCTACCGCCGCAGTCGCCCGCAGTTCGGTAATCCGCGCTTCAAGCGCTGCAACCGGCTTTTCAAATTCGAGATAAGATACCATCGCTCTGCGCTAGCCGCCTGTGCCGCGCGCGGCAAGAGGGTGCCGGGCATTGACCAGCGCGACCAGCCGTGCGCTATCAACATGGGTATAGATCTGGGTGGTGGCGATATCGGCATGGCCCAGCAGCGTCTGCAGCACGCGCAGATCCGCGCCGCCTTCCAGCAGATGTGTGGCAAACGCGTGGCGCAGCACATGCGGACTGACCTTTTCGGGCGCAATCCCGGCCCGCAGCGCCAGCGCGCGAAGCAGCTGAAACAGGCGGATGCGGGTAATGTGGCCCTTGCCGCTGCGCGATGGGAACAACAGCTTGCTCCCCTCGCCCACCCGAACTGCCAGCCAGCGCAACAACGCCCCCTGCGCCCGCCCGCTGACCGGGACCATTCGCTGCTGCCCGCCCTTGCCGGTGATCGTCAGGAACGGCGCATCACGGGGCACCGCATTCAGCGGCAGGGAAACCAGCTCACTCGCGCGCAGGCCCGAGCCATAGAGCAGCTCGATCAGCGTCAGCATCCGCACTGCATCCGCCCGCCCGGCCAGCGCCTCATCCTCGGCCCGGAGCATCAGCGCCGCAACCTCCGCGTGACTCAGCAAGCGCGGCAACGGACGGCGGCTGCGCGGGCGCGGCAGCGCGGCCGAGGGATCATCCTCGCGCAAACCCTCATCCACCAGAAACCCGTAAAACTGCCGCAAGGCTGAACATTTGCGCGCCAGGCTGGACGGCGCAAGACTGGCCCAGACCCCGCCCAGCGAGGCCAGCGCCGCGCCGTCTGCTGCGGTCAGATCGCCGATGGCTTCTTCAGCGCTTTCCAGATCGCGGCGGTAGGCCAGCAGCGTATTGGCCGCCGCCCCGCGCTCTGCCGCGAGCATGATCAGGAAGGCGTCTATTGCTTGCGCGATGGGATCACCCCCGCGCCACCGCCTCGGCCGCGATCATCCGCGCTTCGGCACCAAGGCCGACCCGGTTGAGCGCCGAGACGATGTGATACAAATGCACGCTGGTCATCTTGTCCCAGCCATCGCCCTGCATACCAACCCCCGCCAGCAGCGCCACCAGTGCCGGATTGTTCACATCGGCTGCGGCATCGATCAGCCGGGTCCAACGGGTCTGCCGGGCCAGATTGATCTCCAGCTTATCGGCAAAATCGCGGGCGGCGCTTTCATCCACCCGGCCAAGCCCGGCAAGCCCCGCCAGCAGGAACCGCGATTTACGGTAAGCATCGCTGCGATCATTGCCGTAAAAACTATCCAACGCACCGCTTGCCACCACTCCGCTGCGGCTGGGCGCGGCGAGCGCCAGCAAGGCCCATGCCTGACTTCCAGCATCGGCTTGCCCCGCCCAGCGAAGCGCATTGCGATCAAGCCCGGCGCTGAGCATCGAGGCAATCAGATCGGGCGCATCCTTGGCAAAACTGCTCTCCACCGGCAGCCGCGCGGCAGCATAGGCGGTGAGCACCTGCCGCGAATAGCGCCGCTGCGGGTCAGATCCATCCCCCCACAATTGCCGGATCGCGGCCAGCCGGTCTGCGGGCCGATCAGCGATATACGCATTGCGCAGTTGTTCGGCGCGGGTCGGCCAATCGCCGCTGATATCGTCCTGCGCATAGATCTGCCCATAAAGATCGACCATCGCCTCGCTCGACAGGATGCCAGCCGCTGCAGCGCGGTCTGCCCCGGCGGCGCGGGCCGGAAGGCCCAGCATTGGCGCAGTGGCGGCAGCATACGAATAGCGCGGCGGCGCATCCTTCAGCAGCGCGGCAGGCGGTTCCAGTCCGGTGGCGATGGTCAGCGCATAGC
>JAYVKX010000261.1:0-3041 GCA_043768005.1 Novosphingobium sp.
CCATCGGCCTGTCGATCGGTCTGGCAATGCTGGGCAGCTGGGCAGGACTGGCCGCGATTGTCGTGCTGATGACTGCCAGCGGGCTTTTGATCCGCATGGCCTTTGTCGCACGCGATATGTTTATCACCCGCATCCTCGGCGACCGGGAACTGGCCGCATCGGCCCGGACAGTGAAGCTGCTGCTGAACGAATATGAAGAAAGCGGCTCTGACTGGCTGTTTGAGCTGGACCGGCATGGCAAGCTGCTGGGTGTTTCGCCGCGTTTTGCCAAAGCTGTCGGGGAAAGTGCCGTAGCGCTCGAAGGCCGGGAATTTGAACAGCTGTTTGCGCCCGGCCGCAACCGCGAGGTTCTGGCCGATGCCCTGCTAGAGCGCCGCGCTTTGCGCGATGAAGTTCTGCCGCTGGCCGGCCCTGGCAGCTGCTGGTGGTCAATCAGCGGCCGCCCCTGTTATCTTGCCGACGAAGACCGGGTCGCGTTTCGCGGGGTCATTTCGGATGTTACCAGCCAGCGTCTGGCCGAAAGCCGGGTTCATCACATGGCGCATTATGATGCGCTGACCGGCCTGCCCAACCGCGCCTTGTTCAACCAGTCGCTGGGCGAACTGCTGGATGCGCCAGAGGACAGCACCAAACTGGCCCTGCTGCTGATCGATGTCGATCATTTCAAGGCGGTCAACGATATGTTCGGCCACCCCACAGGTGATGCATTTCTTAGGGCGCTGGCCCAGCGGATCCTCGCAATTGTCGAAAGCAGCGGGCTTGGCGGAACCCATCATCTGGTGGCGCGGCTGGGCGGCGATGAGTTTGCCATCGTCGTTTCCGGCGACAACGCCTGCGATCACGGCATTCGCCTGGCCGAACGGCTGATCGAAATGATGCCCGAACCAATCATGATCGAAGGTCATGAGCTGAGCGGCGGGATCAGTATCGGGATCGCGCTGGCCCCGCTCCACGCTGCGCTGAAGCAGCATCTGGTCTCCAATGCGGATATGGCGCTGTATGCTGCCAAGAATGCCGGGCGCGGAACCTGGGAAATGTTCGAGCCGGGCATGGACGCCGTGCTGCATGAGCGCCATTCGCTAACCCGCGATCTGCGCCATGCGGTGATCCGCGGCGAGCTGCGCCTGTTCCTGCAGCCGCTGGTCGATGTCGAGAGCGAGGCGATGACCGGTTATGAAGCACTGCTGCGCTGGGAGCATCCGACGCGTGGTATGGTCATGCCAGACAATTTCATCCCGCTGGCCGAGGAATCCGGGCTGATCGTGCCGATCGGTGAATGGGTGATCCGCACCGCACTGGCCGAAGCATCGCGCTGGGACAGCGAACAGACCATCGCGATCAACCTCTCACCTGTGCAGCTGGACAGCCCCAATCTGCTGCCGGTGATCGTCAATGCGCTGGCGGAAAGCGGGATCGATCCGGCCCGGGTAGAGTTCGAAATTACCGAAGGCGTGCTGCTGCATAATTCGGACGCCAATATCGCGATCCTCAACCGGCTCCACGATCTGGGCGTGAAAATCGCGCTCGACGATTTTGGCACCGGCTATGCCTCGCTGAACTATCTGCTGACCTTCCCGTTCGACAAGATCAAGATCGATCGCCGGTTCATCAGCGAACTGGGCACGCGGGAGGATTCACGCGCCATCGTCGGCGCGGTAATCAGCCTGGCCAACCAGCTGGGGATGTGCACTTTGGCCGAAGGGGTGGAGGACACCGACCAACTGGACCGGCTGCGCGCGCATGGCTGTCGGATGGTTCAGGGCTGGCTGTTTGGCAAGGCTTTGCCATCGCAGGACTACCATCCGCTGGCCGCAATCACGCCCGAACCGCCCGCCGCCGCGCCGCCGCGCCACACCCGCAAACCTGCGCAGACGCAATCGTATTCAGCCCGCGCCCGGGCCTGATTTGACCCGCGCTGCACTGGCGCGTCGCCCCGCCCGCTGCTAATCGCCTAGCTGTGAGGCCCTCCCGCCTCGCCGGCTGAGGAGGCTGGTAATGGAAACTGTGGTGGTGCGGCGATGAGTTTTACCGCTGACTGTCTGTTGCTGTTCGGTGCAACCGGCGATCTGGCCCAGCGGATGCTGCTGCCATCGCTCTGCGCGCTCGATGCCGATCGGCTAGTTGCCGATGACCTCAGGATTATCGGCACCGCCCGGTCCGAGCATGATGATGAAAGCTACCGTGCTTTTGCCCGCGAGGCGCTGATAAAATTTCTTCCCGAACATCGCCACGGCGCAATCGAAAGCTTTGTGCAGCGCTTGTTCTACCAGCCGCTCGATGCCAACCAGACCAGCCATTTCCAGGCGCTGGCGGAAAAAGTCGGCCCGATCAAGGATGGCCTCGCCATCTTCCTCTCCACTGCCCCCAGCCTGTTCGAGCCGACTATTGCCGGACTTTCCGCCAGCGGCCTTGCCGGAGACAAAGTCCGCATCGGGCTTGAAAAGCCGCTCGGAACCGACCTCGCCTCGAGCTGCCAGATCAACGATGCCGTTGCGGGGGCTTTTCCAGAGGACCGGACCTTCCGGATCGATCATTATCTGGGCAAGGAAACCGTCCAGAACCTGCTCGCTCTGCGTTTTGCCAATATCCTGTTCGAGCCGCTGTGGAACGCGGCGCACATCGATCATGTCCAGATCACTGTCGCCGAAACGGTCGGCCTCGAAGGGCGGGTCGGCTTTTATGACGGGGCAGGAGCCCTGCGCGATATGGTCCAGAACCACATGCTCCAGCTGCTTGCGCTGGTCGCAATGGAGCCGCCCGCTAGCTTCGATGCAACCTCTGTTCGCGATGAAAAGGTCAAGGTACTGCGCAGCCTGCGCCTGATCGCGCCGGGCGAAACTGTAACCGGCCAATACCGCGCGGGCGCAATCGCAGGTCAGGCCGTGCCCGGCTATGATGACGAGCTGGGCAAGCCTTCGGACACTGAAACTTTCGTGGCGATCAAGGCGCATCTCGATAATTGGCGCTGGAAGGGCGTACCGTTCTATCTGCGCACCGGCAAGCGGATGCCCGCCCGCAAGACAGAGATTGTGGTCCAGTTC
>JAYVKX010000262.1:0-4003 GCA_043768005.1 Novosphingobium sp.
TTCCTAACTATTTCCGTTCGTGTCGAGCGAAGTCGAGACACCACACTCAACGCGAGCACTAATCATGACCCCTTCCGCCCGCGTTCAGGCCGCTATTGAGATCCTTGACCTGGTGATTGCGGCAGCGCGTTCGCAGGGCGCTCCGGCGGACCGGATCATCGCCGATTGGTTCCGCACCCGGCGGTTTGCCGGAAGCGGCGATCGCCGCGCGGTGCGCGAGCTGGTTTATTCGGCAATCCGCGCCTGCGGTGAAGTTCCCGCCAATGGCCGCGCTGCGATGCTGCGGCTGGCGGGTGAGGATCCGCAACTTGCCGCATTGTTCGATGGTTCGGCCCATGCGCCTGTGCCAATTGCTGCTGGTGAGCAGGCTGCGGCTGGCGGCATTGCCCCGCGCTGGCTGGAGGCGGCGTTGGATCGTTCGGGCATCGCAGGGGCCGATGCCGCCGCGCTGCTGGGCCGCGCTCCGCTGGATATCCGGGTCAATACGCTGAAGGCGACGCGCGAGACGCTGGAGCTGCCGCTGGCAGGCGAGCCGACGATTGCGCCCGCCGGTTTGCGCTTTCCCGCCGGCACCCAGGTAGAGGCCTGGCCCGCCTATGCTGCGGGGCAGATCGAGGTGCAGGACAGCGGCTCGCAGCTGGTTTGCCTGGCGCTGGCGGCCCGGCCGGGTGAGGCGGTGGTCGATCTATGCGCAGGCGCTGGCGGCAAGACCCTGGCGCTGGCCGCCGCGATGAACAATAGCGGCGCGCTGCTGGCGTGTGACAGTGATCGGGGCCGCCTTGCCCGGCTCGATCCCCGCGCAGAGCGGGCCGGGGTGGCGATGATCGAGACATTGCTGCTTGATCCGGGCCGCGAAAACGTCGCGCTCGCCCGCTGGCAATCCGGGGCCGATGCGGTGCTGGTCGATGCGCCTTGTTCGGGCACTGGCACCTGGCGGCGCAATCCCGAAGGCCGCTGGCGGCTGACCGAAAAGGAGCTGGCCCGGCTGGCTGCGCTGCAGGCCCGGCTGCTGGATATTGCCGCTGCGCTGGTTCGGCCGGGCGGGCGGATGGTCTATGTGGTCTGTTCGCTGCTCGATGCCGAAGGGACGGGACAAGTCGATGCTTTCCTCGCCCGTCATCCTGGTTGGCGCGCGGTACGGCCCGAACTTCCCGCCGGAAACGAACGCGGTGCGGGGCTGCGGCTAACCCCGGGGCAGGACGGAACCGACGGATTTTTCGTCGCAAGGCTTGAGCGGGCGTGATAATAGCCCTGCGATGCCGACCCTCAAGGAGCAGATAATGCGCTATGCCCCCGCCGCCCTCGCGCTGTCATTGCTGGCGGCGGTTACGGCCAGTGTCGGCTATGGCGCGCCGGTGCCGGTTCCCATCGATCCTCGCGCTGCGGCGCTGGTTACGCAAGGCCGCGCGGCGCTGGCGGCGGGCAATCCCGATGCCGCGATCGATGCGCTGGAAGCGGCGCTGGCGATCCAGCCCGGACAAGTTGCGACCTACCTCGATCTGGCCGAGGCGACCCGCCGTCAGGGCCTGCAAGGCAAGGCACTGCATTATTACCGCGAAGCGCTGGAGCTTGACCCCAACAACGCCTGGGCGATTGCCGGAGAAGGCGCGACGCTGGTTGAAAAGGGCGCAATCGAAAAGGCCCGGCGCAACCTTGCCCGGCTGCAACAGATCTGCGGCCAGGATTGCGAGGCCGAAAAGCAGCTTGCCGCCGCCATCGCCAAGGGCCCGGCACTCCGCGTGGTAACCGCCGAGGCGGTGCAGGCGAAGCCGGTGGTGACGCCGAATTGAGGTGAAGGGCGCGAACCCCTCAGATCAAATCACGAAACTCTTCCAATACAGCACGATAAACGCGCTTTTTGAACGGAACTATCAGATCGGGCAGCGATGCCGGTTCGATCCATTTCCATTCGCAAAACTCGGCCGGATCATGGGCGTCGATGCGGATATGCTCGTCGCTGCCATTGAACCGCGCGAGCAGCCAGTGCTGGCGCTGGCCGCGATAGCGCCCTTTCCATAGCTTGCCGATCAGCTCATCGGGCAAATCATACAGCAGTTCCTCACGGGTCTGGGCGAGCAAGGTGACGTGCTGCGCCTCAACCCCGGTTTCCTCCCACAGTTCGCGCAGGGCCGCCTCGCGCAGCTCTTCACCATCATCGATCCCGCCTTGCGGCATCTGCCAGAAATCGCCCTCACGGGTGTCGATCCGCTTGCCGACGAAGGCGTGGCCCGCACCATTGACAAGCATCACGCCAACGCAAGGACGATAGGGAAGGTGGGCAAAGCTGTTGGTCATGCCGCGCCCTCTACTGCGTTGCCCGGGCCAGCATCAACTTCATTGCGGCAAAAATAGCGTGGGTATCGCTCTGCGCGCTGGGGATCGCTTTGCGGATATTGGTGAAGCCGTGGATGCTGCCCTTCATTTCCAGAAACACCACATCCACCCCGACCTGGATCAGATGCGCGCCATACAGCCGCCCGCCATCGCGGATCGGATCAAGCCCGGCGGTAATCAGCACGGTTGGCGGGGCTGCGGCATGGTTCCCGTGGATTGGATAGGCCCGCTTGTTGCCTGATTCCGGAGCATAGGAATCCATGAACCAGTCCATCGTGCTCTGGGTCAGCAGATAGCCTTCGCCGAACGACAGCATCGAGGCATGGTCTGGCCGCTCGTCAGTCGCCGGGTAAATCGGCACCTGAATCACCACCGGCACTGCCGCAGGCTGATCGGCCAGCGCCTGGCTGACCACGATCGCAAGGTTTCCGCCCGCGCTGTCCCCCATCGGGATCAGCCCGGTGATCTGGCGGCCCAGCGTATCCGGGCTACCCGCGACCCAGCGCGAGGCGGATTCACAATCATCGGGTGCGGCGGGGAAAACATGCTCGGGTGCAAGGCGGTAATGGACCGCGACCACCGGCAAATCCATTTCCGCCGCGATTTCGGTGCAGAAATTATGGTGCGTATCCAGATCGCCGATCACAAACCCGCCGCCGTGATAGAACATGATGACCGGGCCGGGCGGGCGATTCTCACGCAGATCATAAAATCGCAGCGGGATATCCCCGGCGGGTCCGGGGCAGGTCAGATCGCGGATCACCGCCAGCGGGCGCGGATCTGCTTCGGCCACCGGGACTATCGCCTGATAGGATGCGCGGGCCTCGTCCAGCGGCAGGGCCTTCATCTCCTGTCCGCCCATCCCATTGAGGAATGAGAGGAAAGCGGCAACATCATCACGCACGAAATGCGGGGTGTCGGTGGTGGTCATCCTGGGGTGCATCCTCTGGCTTGATCGGCTTAAGCGGACGTTAAGTCGCCATTTGCCACTTGACTAGCCGTCTCCTCGCTCGTTTGCTGTGTCGTAATTGGCCGTGCGACAGATTTTCTTGATTGCGCGGTTAACCGGGAGAGGATTAGGGCGATCTGCATAATGGTGCAGCCAGTCTCTGCCGCCGAACAAGGACATTACATGGCCACGCAACTCGCGGAACCCGAACCGAGCATTTCCAGCCCTGAAACTGTCGTTGTCCGCTTTGCAGGCGATTCCGGCGATGGGATGCAGTTGACTGGTGGGCAGTTCACCCTGTCCGCAGCGCTATCTGGTAATGATTTTGCCACTTTCCCTGATTTCCCCGCCGAAATCCGCGCGCCGCAGGGCACTTTGTTTGGCGTCTCGGCGTTCCAGATCAACTTCGGCTCAACCGCAATCGATACCGCAGGCGATGCCCCTGATGTGCTGGTGGCGATGAACCCGGCGGCGCTGAAAACCAACGTCGGCGCGCTCAAGCCCGGGGGCCTGATCATTGTCGACACCGGCGAGTTCAGCAAACGCAACCTCGACAAGGCCAAATACGAGGTCAGCCCGATCGACGATGGCAGCCTGGCCAAGTGGCAGGTGCTGGCCTTCGACATCAGCGCGCTGACGCTCGAATCGGTCAAGCCGTTCGGCCTTGGCAACAAGGAAGCGCTGCGCTGCAAGAATATGTGGACGCTGGGACTGGCGCTG
>JAYVKX010000263.1:0-3071 GCA_043768005.1 Novosphingobium sp.
ACCCCCGACCAGCAGCGTGTCGAGGCCATCGGGTGCGACTTTCATTGCCTTTTCCGCCAGCTCCTTGGCCCCGCCGATATCGCCCGCCATCAGCCGGAACCGGCAATAATCGGCAAAGGTCCGCGCGTTTCCGCCGCCTGCCATCGCCTTGGCAAAGTGATTGCCCGCGCTCGCAACATCAAGTTTCTGGATCGATGCGATCGCCCGGAGTCGTTCAGCTTCGACCGAAGTTGCATTGCCCAATAGAGCCAGCGCCACATCCGGTGCCCGGCGCAGCAGCGCCGCTTCTGCGGAAAGTTCCGCCAGTTCGCCCTGCGGCGGATTTGAGCCCGTCAGCTTTTCCAGCGCGCTGCCTGCGCCTTCACCATCACCCAGCGCCAGCAAGGTCCGCGCCTGAAGCAGCAGCATCGCCCTGTCGTTCGGCTGCTTTGCCAATGCCGAAGCGATATTGATTCGGGCTACCGAATAGTCATGGTTGGCAAAAGCTGACTGAGCCTTGGAGAAATTTTCGGCCGGATTATCGGCGCAGGCCGAAAGCACCAGCAGGGCGGGCAGGATAAGCAGCTTGTTCATGGCGCAGAGCATAACCGCCAAGACTGAAATTTCGGTGAAACTGGCCAAACTGGCTGCGCGCCGCTATGGGCGCCCGCTAAAGCGGCAAATGGCTGCGGGCAGGAGTATGAAATGGGTTTTCGTTGCGGGATCGTCGGCCTGCCCAATGTCGGCAAATCAACGCTGTTCAATGCGCTGACTGAAACTCAAGCGGCGCAGGCGGCCAATTATCCGTTCTGCACGATCGAGCCCAATGTCGGCCAGGTTGGCGTGCCCGATCCCCGGCTGGACCGGCTGGCGGCTATTGCAGGATCGGCCAAGATCATCCCCACCCCGCTCGGCTTTGTCGATATCGCGGGGCTGGTGCGCGGTGCATCCAAAGGCGAAGGTCTGGGCAATCAGTTCCTCGGCAATATCCGCGAGGTCGATGCGATCATCCATGTACTACGCTGCTTTGAGAACGACGACATACAGCACGTTGAAAACAAGGTTGATCCGGTATCCGATGCCGATACGGTTGAAACCGAGCTGATGCTGGCCGATCTCGAAAGCCTGGAAAAACGCGTTCCCGCCGCGCAAAAAAAGTCTGCGCAGGGCGACAAGGAAGCAAAGATCATCGCCTCGGTGCTCGGGCAAGCGCTTGATCTGCTGCGCGAGGGTAAGCCTGCCCGGCTGACCAAGCCCAAGGACGAGGAAGAGGAGCGGGTGTTCAAACAGGCCCAGTTGCTCACTGCAAAGCCGGTGCTTTACGTCTGCAACGTCGAAGAAGAGGCGGCGGCCAATGGCAACGCCTTTTCCGCCCGCGTGTTTGAAAAGGCCAAGGCCGAAGGCGCCAATGCGGTAATCGTTTCCGCCGCGATCGAGAGCGAGCTGGTCGGCATGGATGCTGATGACCGGATGGTGTTCCTGGAAGAACTGGGTTTGCATGAAACCGGCCTCACCCGGATCATTCGATCGGGTTACGAGTTGCTCCATCTGCTGACCTTTTTCACCGTTGGCCCCAAGGAGGCCCGCGCCTGGACAGTCCATGCCGGGGCCAAGGCCCCCGATGCGGCGGGCGAAATTCACTCTGACATGCAGCGCGGCTTCATCCGGGCCGAGACGATTGCCTATGATGATTACATCGCTCTGGGCGGCGAAAACGGCGCTAAGGACGCCGGAAAGCTGCGTCAGGAGGGCAAGGAATATGCAGTGCAGGACGGTGATGTGATGCACTTCAAGTTCAATGTCTGAGCCACCCTGCCGGCGAACCACGTGCAACGATTGACGTCACCCCTCCGCTCATTTAATCAATCGGTTAAATGAGCGGAGGCGGTTAGTGCAATATTTTGAAGATCTCGAAGTGGGCTCCAAGGCCAGCTTTGGCCGTTACGCAGTTACCCGTGAAGAGGTGATCGCCTTCGCCGCGAAATATGATCCACAAGCCTTCCATCTCGATGATGCAGCCGCCGCCAAGACGCATTTCGGGCGTCTGTCAGCCAGCGGCTGGCACACTGCGGCGATGGTGATGCGGATGCTGGTGGATAATATTACCGAACGCAAACAGGCTGGCCTTGGCTCGCCCGGGGTCGATGAATTGCGCTGGCTGAAGCCGGTTTATCCCGGCGATATCTTGCGGGTGGAAACCACCCTGCTGAAAAAAACCCGCAGCCGATCTCGCCCGGAAATGGGCAGCTTCCGCACCTCGGTGCAGGTGTTCAATCAGGACAATGTGGCGGTAATGAGCTTTACCTCGATCGGCCTGATCCGTGTCCGTGGCAATTCCGAATAGCGCTACTTTCGCCCGAACAGCTTTTCGATATCGCCATGCGCCAGCTTCACCCAGGTCGGCCGACCATGGTTGCATTGACCAGAGCGGGGCGTGCGCTCCATCTCGCGCAGCAGCGCGTTCATCTCCGCGACGCTCAGTGCGCGTCCGGCCCGGACCGATCCGTGGCAGGCCATCGTCGCCAGCACCAGATCAAGCCGTTCGCCCAGCAGCAATGCATCGCCATTGGCGGCCAGATCATCAGCGATGTTGCGGACCAGCGCCTGAACATCGCCTGTGCCCAGCGCCGCCGGAACGCTGCGGACCAGCATTGCGGCGGGCCCGAACCGTTCGATCGCCAGACCATATTCCGCCAGCTGCCCGGCCCGTTCTTCAAGCCGGTCGCATAGTGGTTCATCCAGTTCGACCACTTCGGGCATCAGCAATGCCTGCGCGGCGGCAATCGTGCCTTGGGCTCCTGCCGCCTTGAGCCGTTCCAGCACCAGCCGTTCATGCGCGGCATGCTGATCGACGATTACCAGACCGTCCGCCGCTTCGGACACGATATAGGTCAGCGCCACCTGGCCGCGGGCCACCCCAAGCGGATAATCCGCCACCTCACCCGGTGCCGCCTCGGCTATCTCGGCGCGTGCCGCCGGTGGTGCCAGCACCGATTGTTCATATCCGCGCCACGCTTGCGCTGCCTCGCTCACCCGCGAAGGCGCTGAAAAACCGGAAAACATCGGCGCGGATGCTGGCGCAATCGGTTCGG
>JAYVKX010000264.1:0-3245 GCA_043768005.1 Novosphingobium sp.
AGCGCCGCCTGCGCAATGACGGCGGAAGCAAGGCCTTTATCAACGATCAGCCGGTGGGCGCGGCCTTGCTGCGCGAACTGGCGCTGCATCTGGTAGAGCTGCACGGCCAGCATGATGATCGCGGGCTGGTCAACCCGCGCGGCCACCGCATGCTGCTCGATCGCTATGCCCGGACGGATACGGCGGGCGTCGAAGCCGCCTGGCGCGATTGGCGCGCCCGGGAAGCGGCGCTGGCTGCGGCGCGGGCGGCGGTATCGCAGGCCTCGGCCGATCAGGATCTGCTGCTGGCGCATCTCGCCGAACTTACCACGCTGGCGCCTGCAGTGGGCGAAGAGGCGGAGCTGGCCGAGGCGCGCGCCACCATGCAAAAGGGTGAGCGTCTTTCGGGCGATCTGGCCGAATTGCAGCATCTTTGGGCTGGATCCGATTCAGCGCTGGCCAGCCTGCGCAGCGCCGGGCGGCGGCTGGACCGGATCGCGACCGAACATCCTTTGCTGGCCGAAGCGCTGGCCGCATTGGACCGCGCGGTGATCGAGGCGAGCGAGGCTGAGGACAAGCTCGCCCGCGCTTCAGAAGCGCTAAGCCACGATCCGCAGGAGCTTGACCGGTTTGAGACGCGATTGTTCGAACTGCGCGCTGCATCGCGCAAGCATAATTGCACCGTCGATGATCTGCCCCACAAGATGCAGGCGATGCGCGCCGCGCTGGATGCGATCGAGGGCGGAGAGGCACAGCTTGGCGCGCTGGAACGCGCCGCGCATGATGCCGGGCTGAACTATCGCGCCCGGGCAGAGGGGCTTTCGGTCTGCCGGGCGGAAGCGGCACAGCGGCTTGACGCGATGGTGGCGGACGAGCTGGCCCCGCTGAAACTGGATGCCGCGCGGTTCCGCACTTCGGTGATCCGGCTGGTTGAAGAACGCTGGGGGCCGGGCGGGATCGACAGCGTCGAATTCCTCATCTCCACCAATCCGGGCGCAGATTTCGCGCCCTTGGGCAAGATCGCCAGCGGTGGAGAGCTGTCTCGCTTCATCCTCGCGCTGAAAGTCGCGCTGGCCGAAGAAGGCGGAGCGGCCACGGTGATCTTTGACGAGATTGATCGCGGTGTCGGTGGTGCGGTGGCCAGCGCGATCGGCGATCGTCTGGCCAGGCTGGCGAGCGGCGGGCAACTGCTGGCGGTCACGCATTCTCCGCAAGTCGCGGCGCGCGGCGGCACCCATTATGTGATCGCCAAAAGCTCTGAAGGCACCGTCACCCGCACCGGCGTCGCGCTGCTCGACAGTGCCGGGCGGCAAGAGGAAATCGCTCGGATGCTCTCAGGCGCAGAGGTTACGCCAGAGGCACGGGCGCAGGCGGATCGCCTGCTCGAACAGGCATGATTATTGCGCGCCGTGAATTTTTCGGCGCAGGCGCTGCGGCGCTGCTCACTTTGCAAGGATGCAGGACACCTATGGAAACATCTGGCGGAACCGCAGAGCTTTATGGCCGGATCGGTCAGATGATGGCCAAGCCGGGCAAGCGGGACGAGCTGATTGCCTATCTGTTGGCAGGTTCAGAGGCGATGGCGGGCAATCTGGCCTATATCATTGCCAAGGATGCCGCAGATGCCGATGCGATCTGGATTAGCGAAGTGTGGCAGGATGCCGCTTCGCACAAGGCCAGTCTGGGGCTGGCGCAGGTGCAGGCCGCAATAAATAATGCCCGGCCGATCATTGCCGGCTTTGGCACTTCGGCAGAGGTGATTCCGGTCGGGCGGCGGCATTGAGCACGGATTCCCTGCTGCGCCCGGTGTGGAATTGCCTGCATGGGCGGCAATCCGATCTGGCGATTGCGAGCGGAGGCGCGGCGGTGCGGATTGATCCGCGCTATGGCCCGTTTGCGGCAGCGCGCGATGCAGGCGATGAAGCACAGGCAGCGCTGGCGGCACTGCTGACCGGCCCCGATGATATGCTGTGGCTGGTCGAGACAGAGCCTTGTGCTCCGCCGCCGGGAACGCAAATCATCCGCAGTGCGGCGCTGCTCCAGATGGTTGCCGAAACGCCGATGCCGCCGCAGCCCGGCGACGATGAATTTGCCCTGCTGAGCGAGGCTGATGCCCCCGAAATGGCTGCATTGGCCCATGCGACAGAGCCGGGGCCGTGGGGCTCGCTGACCCACCGCTATGGGCAATTCTATGGCCTGCGCGATGGGGGCAGGCTGATTGCCATGGCGGGGGAGCGAATGCGCCCCGCCGCTGGCCTGGCCGAGCTTAGCGGCGTATGCACCTATCCCGAATATCGCGGGGCTGGCCTTGCCGCGCGGCTGATCCGCCGGGTGATGGCCAATCAGATGGCGCGGGGCGATGTGCCTTTCCTGCACAGCTATGCGGGCAATTTGGGTGCCATCCGGCTGTATGAAACACTAGGCTTTCGTACCCGGCGCGAGATGGTCGCCACCGTGATTGTGCTGGATTAGGACGTAGCGATGGTAATCGACCTAACCGAAGCGGATGCCGCGAATGAGCTGATGCGGCTGGCGCGGGCCATCGCGCATCACGACCGGCTGTATCACGGCGATGATGCGCCCGAAGTTTCCGACGCCGAATATGATGCGCTGGTGCGCCGTAATGCCGAGCTGGAGGCCGCCTTTCCGCAGCTGGTCCGCGCCGATAGCCCGGCCCACAGGGTTGGCCATCAAATAGCCTCGTCACCGCTGTCAAAGGTGCAGCATGAAGTTCGGATGATGAGCCTCGACAATGCTTTTTCCGATGTGGAAGTGGCAGAGTTTGCAGGCCGGGTGCGGCGGTTCCTCAACCTGCCCGAAGACGCCGAAATTGCCATGACAGCGGAGGACAAGATTGACGGGCTGTCGTGTTCGCTACGCTATGAAAACGGTGTGCTGATCCGTGCTGCCACGCGGGGCGACGGTCAGGTGGGTGAGGATGTGACCGCGAATGTCGCCCACATCGCCGATATCCCGCAACTGCTGCGCGGTGATGTACCTGCGGTGTTCGAGATTCGCGGCGAAGTTTACATGTCGAAGCAAGACTTTGCTGCGCTTAATGCAGGCCAGGCCGTCAGGGATGACAAGCTGTTTGCGAACCCGCGCAATGCTGCGGCGGGATCGCTCCGGCAAAAGGATGCCAGCGTTACGGCGGCGCGGCCTTTGCGCTTTCTGGCGCATGGCTGGGGCGCGGCGAGTGCGGTTCCGGCGGCCAGCCAGTTTGAAATGATGGCCTGCATTGCCGCATGGGGCGTGCCGGTTTCGCC
>JAYVKX010000265.1:0-5326 GCA_043768005.1 Novosphingobium sp.
CGGCAAGCTTGCAGCTGGTATCGGCGGCGGGAATGACCAAACAGGGCGGAGCCCGCCCGCCCAGATCATCGCGGGCCACCTCGCCCGTGACGCGGTACAGCACCACCGCGCGGCGAATCGCTTTGGGGCTGCAGCCTGACCAATTGTAACAGGCATCAAGCTTCAGCGGGTGCAGCACGGTCCGCCGCATCAGCTGGTCAAACCGCTCACCCGTCACCCGCTCCATCACGCTGGCGGCCACGGGCAAGTTGAGGTTGGTATAGGCGAACCAGCCGCTGCCCGGGGCGTGGGTACTGTCCCACGCACGCGGATCAGCCAGCCGCTGGCGCAGTGTTTCACCCAGCGGGATCACATAATCGGCCCCATCGGTGAGGCTGGACTGGTGCGATAACAGCAGCCGCAGCGTGATAGGCTGATCGGGGAAGGCCGGGTTGCGCAGGCTCCAGCCCAGATAATCCGAAACATCGCGGTCCAGATCAAGCTTCCCCGCATCGACCAGCCGCATCACCCCAAGCGCGGTGACCAGCTTGGAGACACTGGCGATCCGCACCGGATCATCCAGCGTAGCCGGGCGCTGCGTCACCCGGTCCGCCGCGCCATCGGCCAGCACCAGATCGATGTGGTGCCGATCAAACCTTACCGCAGCCGAGGCGGGAAGATCGCCAGCGATTGCTGGAAGCGGCGTCAGAATTAGAAGAATGACCAACCACCGGAGCATGACGGCGGGGATTGCCTGCCAATAGCCTGCCGTCAATCCAAATTAGGTCGCAGCCAGCGTTCCGCCACAGCCAGATCGAGCTCGCGTCGGGCGGCATAATCTTCCAGCTGATCGCGGCCGATCCTTGCGACCCCGAAATAGGATGCTTCGGGATGGGCGAAATAGAACCCCGACACTGCGGACGTCGGCAGCATCGCCTGGCTTTCGGTCAGCGTGATCCCGGCGTTTTCGGTGGCGCCGAGCAGTTCGAACAGCACCGGCTTCAGGCTGTGATCGGGGCAGGCGGGATAGCCGGGCGCCGGGCGGATTCCGCGATACTGCTCGCGGATCAGGGCTTCATTGGTCAGCTGCTCTTCGGGAGCATAGCCCCACAGGGTAGTGCGAACGTGCTGGTGGAGCCGTTCGGCAAAGGCTTCGGCGAACCGGTCTGCCAGGGCTTTCAGCAGGATATCGTTGTAATCATCATGCGCGGCCTGAAAGCGCGCCAGATGCGGTTCGATCCCGTGGATGCCCACCGCAAAACCGCCGATCCAGTCGCCATCGGGATCAATGAAATCAGCGAGGCAAAAATTGGCGCGATCCCGGCTCTTGCGAATCTGCTGGCGCAGGAAGGGCAGGCGGACATGACGATCTTCCTCTGACAAGTGGATCTCAACATCATCGCCATCCCGCGCGCAGGGCCAGAACCCGGCCACGCCGCTGGCGGTCAGCCATTTTTCACCGACGATCTGATCGAGCATGGCCAAGGCATCGGCATAAAGCCCGCGCGCGCTTTCGCCGACCACTTCATCATCAAGGATCGCCGGGAAATTGCCGGCCAGTTCCCACGCGCGGAAGAACGGGGTCCAATCGAAACAGTCGCGCAGATCGGCCAGATCCCATGCGGGGAAGCTGTGGACCCCAGGCTGTTCGGGCGGCATGGGCTTGTCGCTCATGTCCGGCTTGAAGCTGTTCGAGCGCGCATCGTCCAGACGCAGCAGGATCGAGGCTTCCTTGCCCGCGCGGACATCGCGGACGTGGTTGTAATCGGCAGCAGTCGCCTCGACAAAGCCATCGCGCTGGGTGTCTGACAACAGCTGGCTGGCAACTCCGACTGCGCGTGATGCATCCAGCACATGGATCACCGGGCCATCATAGGCGGGATCAATCCGCAGCGCGGTGTGGACCTTGCTGGTCGTCGCTCCGCCGATCAGCAGTGGAATGGTGAACTCGGCGCGGGTCATTTCCTCGGCCACGGTGACCATTTCATCCAGCGACGGCGTGATCAGGCCAGACAGGCCGATGATGTCGGCGTCCTCATCCCGCGCGGTTTCGAGGATTTTGGTCCAGGGCACCATCACCCCCAGATCGATCACCTCATAACCGTTGCACTGCAGCACCACGCCGACGATGTTCTTGCCGATATCGTGAACATCGCCCTTCACGGTCGCCATCACGATTTTGCCCTTGGGCCGCGCGCCCGCTTCCTTGGCTGCTTCGATGAACGGGATGAGGTGGGCGACCGCCTTTTTCATCACACGGGCCGATTTCACCACCTGCGGCAGAAACATTTTGCCCGCCCCGAACAGATCGCCCACCGTGTTCATCCCCGCCATCAACGGGCCTTCGATCACCTCGATCGGGCGGGGATGGAGCAAGCGGGCTTCCTCGGTATCCTCGACGATATGGGCATCGATGCCGCGCACCAGCGCATGTTCGATCCGCCGGGCAACCTCCCACCCGCGCCATTCCTCGGCGGCTTTTTCGGCGGCGACGTCCTTGCCCTTATAGCTTTCAGCCAGCGCGATCAGCCGCTCGGTCGAGGTTTCCTGGCCCTCTACCGAAGGCCGCCGGTGGAGGATCACATCCTCGCAAGCCTCACGCAGCGCGGGATCGATCTGGTCATAGATATCCAGCTGCCCGGCGTTGACGATCGCCATGTCCATCCCCGCCGGGATCGCGTGGTACAGGAACACGCTGTGCATCGCCCGGCGGACGATTTCATTGCCGCGGAACGAAAATGAGAGGTTGGACAGCCCGCCCGAGATATGGACATGGGGGCAAGCGGCCTTGATCTCGCGACAGGCCTCGATGAAATCCAGCGCATAACGATCATGCTCTTCAATCCCGGTCGCCACCGCAAAGACGTTGGGATCGAAGATGATGTCCTCTGCTGGAAAGCCGATCCCGGTGAGCAGCGCATAGGCGCGGGCGCAGATCTCTACCTTGCGGGCCTTGGTATCGGCCTGGCCCTTTTCATCGAAGGCCATGACCACCACTGCCGCGCCATAGTTCATGCAGGTGCGGGCAGCGCTGAGAAATGCGTCCTCGCCTTCCTTCATGCTGATCGAATTGACGATCGGCTTGCCGGGGACGCATTTCAGCCCGGCCTCGATTACTTCGAACTTTGAACTATCGATCATCACCGGCACGCGTGCGATATCAGGCTCGGCGGCGATCAGCTTGAGGAAGGTGGTCATGGCGTGGACCGCATCGAGCAGTCCTTCGTCCATATTGACGTCGATCACCTGCGCGCCGTTTTCCACCTGCTGGCGCGCAACCTCTACCGCGCGGGCATAATCATCCGCCAGAATCAGCTTCTTGAACGCAGCGCTGCCGGTGACATTGGTCCGCTCGCCAATATTGACGAAACGGGCAGAGGATGGCGCGGCAGTTGTCATGGGTTTCAAGCCGCCATCACGAACGGTTCGAGGCCCGCCAGCCGCGTGACCGGCTCCAGCTTGGGCAGCTGCCGCGCGGGCAGATCCGCCACCATTTTGACCATCGCTGCGATATGCTCAGGCGTTGATCCACAGCATCCGCCCAGAATGTTGACCTGGCCAGCGCGGGCCCATTCGCCCACCAGCGCGGCGGTGGTTGCGGGCAGCTCGTCATATTCGCCCAGCTCGTTGGGCAGGCCGGCATTGGGATAGACCATGATCAGCGCATCAGCGATCTCGCTCAGCACCCGGACATGCGGGCGCAGCTGGGTCGCCCCGAAGCTGCAGTTGAGCCCGATGGTCAGCGGGCGGGCATGGCGCACTGCATACCAGAAGGCTTCCACCGTATGGCCCGACAAATTGCGGCCCGAAAGATCGGTTAGCGTCATCGATAGCATGATCGGCACCTCGCGGCCTAGCTCTGCCTCAAGCTGCTTCACCGCCATGATCGCAGCCTTGGCGTTAAGCGTATCGAACACCGTTTCCACCAGCACGAAATCCGCCCCGCCTTCGATCAGCGCAGCGGCCTGTTCGCGGTAGACCTCGGTCAGAAAATCCCAATCGATCTCGCGGTAACCGGGATCGTTGACATCGGGCGACAGGGACAAGGTCTTGTTGGTCGGGCCGATCGCTCCTGCGACGAAGCGGGGACGGATTATGCCATTTTCGGCATCGCGTGTTTCAAATTCATCCGCCACCCGCCGGGCCATCCGGGCGGATTCCAGATTGATCTCGCGCACCAGATGTTCCGCCGCATAATCGGCCTGGCTGATCCGGTTGGCGGAGAAAGTGTTGGTTTCGGCAATATCGGCCCCCGCCGCAAAATAGGCGCGGTGGATGGCTTCAGGAATTTCGGGCTTGGTCAGGGCCAGAATGTCGTTGTTGCCCTTCTGGTCCTTGGCCAGACCCAGCGCGCCCGCATAGTCCGCCTCGGACAGTTTGCAGTTCTGGATTTCGGTGCCGAAAGCGCCGTCGGTGATCAGGATGCGTTTTGCAGCCTCAGCCAGAAATTTTTCGCGGGGGCTCATGTCCGGTTCTCCGCAGCGCGCATGCCCAGCAAGTGGCAGATCGCATAGGCCTGTTCGGCCCGGTTAAGGGTATAGAAGTGGAAATCGCGGACCCCGCCGGCATAAAGCCTGCGGCAGAAATCGGCGGCTACCGTCGCGGCGATCAGCGCGCGCGGGCCGGGGCGATTGTCCAGCCCTTCGAACATCGCCTCCATCCACGGCGGAATGGTGGTGTTGACCGACATCCGCCGGATCGCGGCAAAGCTGGTCACCGGCATGATCCCGGGCAGGATCGGCGCGGTGATCCCGGCGGCATGAACCTTGTCGAGGAAGCGGAAATAGGCCCCGGTTGAAAAGAAGAACTGGGTTATCGCCTGGCTCGCCCCGGCATCAAGCTTGCGCTTGAGATTATCGAGATCGGCCTCGGCAGTGGCGGCATCGGGGTGAACCTCGGGATAGGCGGCGACGGAAATCTCGAAGTCATGCTGCGCCTTGAGCCCGGCAACCAGTTCGGCTGCGCTGGCATAGCCTTGGGGGTGGGGGATGAAGCCGCCGTCGCTGGCGGGGGGGTCACCGCGTAGCGCCACGATGTGGCGCACCCCGGCGGCCCAGTATTGATCGGCAATCTCGGCGATTTCACCCTTGCTTGCCGCAACGCAGGTCAGATGCGCGGCGGGGACCAGGCTGGTTTCCTGGATGATCCGCGCGACGGTGGCATGGGTGCGTTCGCGGGTGGAGCCGCCCGCGCCATAGGTGACCGAAACGAACCGGGGCTCAAGCGGGGCCAGCTCGGTTATCGCCTCCCACAGCTGGCCTTCCATCTTTTCCGTCTTGGGCGGAAAGAATTCGAAAGAAACCGAAAAATCGCCCGGAAGCTCGGCGAACGGGGGAGGTTCGGGGGC
>JAYVKX010000266.1:0-4571 GCA_043768005.1 Novosphingobium sp.
GTAACCGTTGTTCCAGTGGTGTTGAGGGTGTTGTCGCTCAGCGTGTAAGTATAAGTAAAATTGCCCAGTCCGGTGACCGGATCGTAGCTATAGCTGTTGATGACCAGCGTCCCGGTCGGATCGGTAAATACCTGCTGCGGCAGCGCGCCGGGGGTGATGATAATGCCTGCGATCGAAACACTGGCCACGCCATCGGGTGAGGTGAAGGTGATCGATCCGGTGGTCGCTTCGATATTGCCATCAAACTGCGAACCGGCTGGTTCCGTGCCGCGCGCGGGCAGATGCGGTTCGCGCACTTCGGTGCCTTCGCCAATTTCGGGGACGAAGGTGATCCGGTTGATCGCATCGCCGATGTTGATCGTCAGCGTTGTGGTTGCCACATCGCCATCGCCATCGGTCAGTTGATAGGTGAAAACATCGCTGACCCCGCCTGGTGTATTGGGGCTGCGGACATAGGTGTAAGTCCCGTTGGCACCCAGAACCAGCGTGCCATACTGGCCGGCGATGGTGCTTCCGGTTCCCTGGAAGCTACCCGATGAGCCTGCCCGGACCCCGGAAATAACCGCGCCATCAGCGCCAAAAATATCAGCTCCTGCGGCACCGCTGGTGGTTCCCGAACCCGTCAGGACATTTCCACTTTCCGGGCCAAAGGTACCAGCTGCGACGCTATCGGTATCGGCACGCGCGGTCGGCACATCATCGACGATGTTGATCGTCAGCCGGGCAGTGGCCACATCGCCATCGGGATCTGTAACCGCGACAGCGAAAACATCGGTGGTTGTATCGCCAGAAGTATTGTCAGTCAGACGATAGCTATAGCTGATCTGGCCATCGGCAAGAGCGCCAAGCGTCAGCACGCCGCGCGTTGTCACGATCTGCTGGCCGGGGGTTCCGGTCAGGGTGATGCCATTGATGGTGATCAGCGCAATGCCATCGGGCGAGGTGACGATGATGGCGCCCGTGGTGGTATCAGCACCATTGCCCGTCTGCGATCCGGGCGATTCGACATTGCCGTTGACGCGGGTGCCGGGCAAGCCGGTTTCGCTAACGCTATCAGTAACATCGCGGCTGGCTGGACCGCCATCCTGAATCACGACGTCAGGGCTGCGATCAGGCTTGCCGGGAATTATCTCACGCTGCTGGGGCTGTGGGAATGCCAGTTCGGTGTAGGGCAGCAAATTGCCCAGATCGAAGGCAGCCTGGATCGGATCAACTGCTTCGGCAAAGTTTCCACCCGAACTGCGCACGCCCCCGGCGGCAGGCTCAGGCTCGCTGCCGGTCAGCAATGCGGCAAAGTTGAGCGGTGGGATCGCAACCCCGTCGACAACGATTTCTGGAACGAACACCGCACCATCGGCGATGACATAAACCCGTCCATCATCAAGTTGGATCACCAGATCCCGTCCGCGAACGACGATATCATCAAGCGTTGCGCCTTCTGGCAGAACGACAATGTTATCTGGCCCGGCGACCAGCGGGATGGCGTTGGCCGGAATGGTGAGGTTTCGCGCGCCCACTGCCGCAGCAGCCGACGCAGCCAGTTCAGGAGCAAAGCCTGCAAAAGCAGCTTCAGTTTCCGAGCTTACAGTACCTTCAAAATCCATAGCCATCGCATTGCTCGCTTCATCAAGGGCCTTGTCCGGTGGGCCGGAGGCGGGCCGTTTTTATCCGAGCGCAGGGCAAACATGATCGGTTGGCCACCTAGGGCACTAGGCAGAAACCGTAATATTGCTCTGCGACCGATTGGAAGGCGCTGGCGTTTTTTTGCTGCAATTTCAAACTGGCGAATCGCAGCGACACTCAATCGCTTCCACCCCCGATAGAAAGCACCGACTGGAGAAACCCGCAAGTCCGTTAACCCTATGAAAATACCCAAAACAGCACGAAAAATCTGGCGAACTGGCGCTTCGGCAACGATTGGCATTTCACCGAACAGATTGAATATTATCAATTTATTACAATAGTTTAATTTCAACATTTAAGCGCGCGTCAACGACCATTGGTTAACCATGTTTGGAAACCGATTTAGCCCACCCCGCACTAAAATGACGCAGATTGCGCTATGAGAAAATTTCATGCCGCGCCGGGTTGCACAGTGACACAAGGATCAGCACCGGATCCGAGACTAAACCGCCTGCCCAGGCCGGGCCGAAGCAGATTATCCGGGCAGTTTGATCGGTGCTTCAACCGTTCAGTCAGCGGTAAACACGATCCGATCAGCCGCAGCATCATAGCGCACATCCATTCCGGCAGCGCGAATTTCGCGGAAGCTGACATATTCATCTGCGCTCGCCGAAGCGCTCATCGCGGCATACAAGCCTGGGTCCATCTGCCCTTCCACGATCGAAAGCAGTGCGCTGACCCGGATCGACAGGCTGGCATCCCCGCCGATCCGCACGTCCACCGTGCCTGCCGGGCTATCGTTAAACTGCACCCCGGCCTGATGAAAGATGAACTCTCCCACCAGCCGGTCTCGCACGCCCGGCTGCTTCAGGATACCCGGCTGCTTCAGGGCGGCGGGGATGTTCAATCGGGGCTTAGCCAAACCTGCCGCAGCTGCCAAGGGGGCGGCTTGCTTCGGGATCAAGGCAAGATCGAACTTGATCGGTTCCAGAGAAAGCGCGGCGGGGCCGCTGAACTGGCGCAATTCTTCCGCCCCCGCATTTTGAACCGCAGCCAGATTTTCGGGCTCAATTCCTGTCACAGCTGTCGAAATGACCGTTGACACGATGGCTGCTGGCACGATTGCTGAAGGCGCTGCATCGTGCGACAGGCCAAGTGCTGGTGTAGCTTGCGACGGCACAAGCGCCATCGGGGTAATTGCTACGCTGGCTGGCGCTTGCTCCATCGCAACTGCCACAAGCTCTGCCGATGCTGGCTCAGGAAAGCTCAGGCGAATGACATAATCCTGCTTGGGATCAGTCCCATTGAACCGCGAGAAGAATGATTGCGGGGTCTGTGATCGCTTGCTCAGCCGTGTTGCGGTGATGATCTTCACTGGCGCATTGGCCGCAGCTACACTGGTCAGCCTGGCTGGTGCAATTCTGGTTCTGACCGGACTGACGGCGAAATTGACTGGCGCAAGCGGTGCCGTAGCAGCAATCGCGGCAGGAGCAGCTGTGCCCGGACCAAGCTTCGTTACCGAGATAAACGCCGATACTTCCGGCTTTCGAACGATATTGGGCAGATCATAGTGGGTGAACGAGCCGAAGCCACCGGCCATAATCACGGCCATCAATGTCGGCTCAAACGTCAGGCGCTGCTCACTAATCAAGCCAGAATCGGTTTGCGTGTAGGTCTGCACGACTCGCCCCCAAAAGAATTAACCATGCAATCTAAACACAAATGCGCCGCAGACTCCACACCGAGTCTCAGAGGGTTTCGACCCATCAGCCCAAACCGTGACCAGCTCAGTCAGTCAGGCGCGGTGAAACCAGCGTAACATCCTGGGGGTTGTTGACCTCCCAGATACCCTGAGGAGGCGTGGCCACCTCGATCATTTCGATCGGCCAGCCAGCATCAGTAAACCGCAGCTGTTCCAGCCCCTCTGCCAGCTCAAGCGGCGAAGGGGGCAGCGCCGCATAGGCTTCCAGCGCGGCCCGTGAATAGGCGTAGAGGCCGATATGCAGCTTGCAGGGAAAAGCAGCGGTTGCACCGTGGGGGATCGGCCATTTGCTGAAATAGGCCGCCGTGCCATCCTGCTTTACCACCACACAAGTGCCGCCAACCCGGCCTGCCGCATGTTCGTTCAGGATCAGCTCCGTCAGGGCCGGATCGCATCTGACATAGGGTGTCGCCACGGCAATATCCGGACGGGCGAAGGCGCCGACCAGCGCAGCAATATATGCAGGCGGCACCAACGGATTATCGCCTTGAAAATTGATCACGACATCGGGCAAAAGTGCCAGCTTGCGCAAGGCGGCGGCACAGCGCTCGGTCCCGTTGCGAAGCTCACGCGAAGTCATCACGCTGCGTCCGCCAAAGTCCGCTACCACCGCTGCAATGCGTTCATCGTCGGTCGCCACGATCACCGCTTCACTGCCCACGGCAGCCACCGCCGCGCGCCAGCTCCATTCGATCAGTGGCCGCGAGACGCCGCTGCGCGATGCGATCGCCACCAGCGGCTTGCCCGGAAACCGGCTGGAACCATAACGGGCCGGGATAATGACAAGCGGGCTGATGATCGTCCCTTCCGTCTAGTCGATGCTGACTCGCAGCAGATCCTGCAGATCGATCAGACCAACCGGCACGCCGTTGCCCGGCTCGACCAGAAAGATCGTCGTCACCCGGTGGGACCGGGCCAGATCAAGCGCGTGTGCTGCAGTTTCACCGGGCGGCAAGGTCAAGGGATCGCCGTGGAGCAGATCGGCCGCAACGCAAACCGCGATCCGGTCATGGTTGCGGCGCAGATCACCATCTGAAATCACCCCCAGCAGGCGGCCGCTGTCAGGATCGGCGACGCCGGTAATGCCAAAGCCCTTGCGGGTGATTTCGGCCACGACTTCGGCCCCGGTGGCCTGAGGCCCGACCATCGGCATCCGTTCGCCTGCGTGCATCAGCATCCGCAAGGG
>JAYVKX010000267.1:0-4099 GCA_043768005.1 Novosphingobium sp.
TGCCGCCCTTACCGGGGGTTACCCCGCCAACCATCTGCGTGCCATAGGCCAGCGCCTGTTCGGTGTGGAAAGTGCCGGTGGCACCGGTCATCCCTTGCGTGATGACCTTGGTGGATTTGTTGACGAGGATGGACATGGGGTCGATCAATCCCTTGTGAGAAAAATTGTTAGGGTATCTTTCCCTTCGGCCATGCCGACGTGGAAAGTATAGGCGAATCCGTCCTTGCGATAAGCGTCGTTGACGTCGTCCAGCAGGTATTGGAACTTGATGTTCTTGAATGATGGGTTCAGGCTCTTGGCGCCATCGAGGCCAAGCTTGGCGGTCAACGCCTCTCGCAGCGCCGAAAAACTGGTCGGCTCGCCAGTAACATCCACTGCGCACGCCACATACTGCATCTTGCTGTAATAAATCGTCAAGGTGGCAGGCTTTCCATCGCGACCGAAGACTGTGCGATTGTTGCCCATCGAGGCGAACATCGTCTGCATGTCCTTAGCCTTCATCGCCGCAATGACGCGCGGACTGCCCGACATTTCCTTGCGCACCCCCCAGCCATCGGCATAGGGAGGGTTGTCTCCGCTTTGTAGGCTCGGACGGCAGGCCGCAATCGCTTGCAGAACGTCGTCTAGGTCCGTTGGCTGCGAGACCGATGCGGTGGCAGAGGCGGGGAGTGGTTCGTCAGCTTGGGCCGGCCCGATCATGTCTGCGCTAAGCAGGATCAGCGCGCACATCCCGATGACGCGAAACGCTCGTCTCATCCCAGCGATCCGTCAATCGCCTTGCACGCCACCAGCAGTTCTTTCACCGCATCGACGCTGACCTGCAGCCCGGCCTTGTCGGCGTCGTCGAGTTCGATCTCGATTATCTTCTCGGCCCCGCCTGCGCCGATCATCACCGGCACACCGACATAAAGCCCGTCCAGACCGTACTGCCCGCTGACATGAGCGGCGCAGGGGAGGATGCGCTTCTGGTCGCCGAGGAAGGCTTCAGCCATCGCGATGCCGCTGGCCGCAGGCGCGTAGAAGGCCGAGCCGGTGCCGAGCAGGGCGACGATCTCACCGCCGCCACCGCGGGTGCGCTTGACGATCGCGTCGATCTTCTCGCTGGTCGAGAGCCCCATCTTGACCAGATCGGGCACCGGGATGCCGTTGACGGTCGAATAGCGCACCACCGGAACCATCGTATCGCCGTGGCCGCCGAGCACGAAGGTGTTTACATCGCGCACCGAAACCTGGAATTCATCGGCAATGAAGTGGCTGAACCGCGCGCTGTCGAGCACGCCCGCCATGCCGACGACCATGTGGTGCGGCAGGCCCGAAAATTCGCGCAGCGCCCAGACCATCGCATCGAGGGGGTTGGTGATGCAGATCACGAAAGCGCCGGGGGCATTGTTCTTGATACCCTCGCCAACCGCTTTCATCACCTTGAGGTTGATCCCGAGCAGATCGTCGCGGCTCATCCCCGGCTTGCGGGCGATACCGGCGGTGACGATGATTACATCGGCGCCTGCAATATCCTTGTAATCGTTCGAACCGGTGATCTTCGCGTCAAACCCTTCAACTGGGCCGCACTGCGACAGATCGAGCGCCTTGCCCTGCGGAACACCTTCAACCACATCGAACAGGACGATATCGCCCAATTCCTTCTGCGCGGCGAGATGGGCGAGCGTACCGCCAATATTGCCGGCGCCAATAAGCACAATCTTTTTGCGTGCAGCAGAAGTGGTGGCCATGATCCGACGAGGTCCTTCCCATATCGCGGGCCTCTGGCGCAAATCCCGAAAAAGAATGTGCACCTGATTTATCGGCAAGCTGCATAGTCCCGCGAAAATGCAGTATGCGCGGCGAATTGGGTTGCCCTAGGCAGTTGGGAAAAGGATTGCAACCCGGGAAAAGCACTGGGATTGCAGATATATTTGATAATAGTTCTCAATTGCAAAACAAGCAATTACTCGGCCTATGTGCTAGCCTGCCTTGCGCTGTGGATTGAGCTTGTCGCGTTCCTGGGCCAGCAGCATACCGGCCAGATAATCGGGGACGGCGCGGCTGAAGTAATAGCCCTGGCCCAGCGTACACCCGGCAGCGCGCACGGCGGCCACCTGCTCGATCGTCTCCAGCCCTTCGGCAACAATTTCCATGCCCAGCGTGCTGGCCATTTCGGAAACCGCGCGGATGATCGCATCGCTCTTCTGGCCGACATTATCGCCCGAGACGAAACTGCGATCGATCTTGATTTTTCCGAACGGATATTTGCTGAGATAGCCCAGCGAGGAATAGCCAGTGCCGAAATCATCCAGCGCAAAACGGATGCCCGCCGCGCCGAGTTCAGCCATGAAGTCTTCGGTTTGCTTGCTATGATCGAGCAGCACGGTTTCGGTAATTTCCAGCTCCAGCCGGTGCGGTGGCAATTTGGCTTCGCGCAGGGCATTGAGGATGCCGAGCGCTGCGCCCGGGGCCTTGATCTGCAACGGCGAAAGATTGACCGCCACGGTAACATCATCGGGCCACTGCGCCGCAGCTTTGGCAGCCTGCGCGGTGATCCAGTTGCCCAGCGTGATGATCGCGCCGGTTTCTTCGGCCACGGGGATGAATTCATCGGGGCGTAGTTCACCCTTTTCAGGGTGGAACCAGCGCACCAGCGCTTCAAAGGCCCGGATCCGGCCGGTCGCCAGATCGACGATCGGCTGGAAGAAGATCGATAGCTCGTCGCGCTGCAGGGCCAGCCGCAGTTCCGCCTCGATCTCGCGGCGGCGCACCAGATTGCGGGTCATCGATGGATCGAAGAAGCTGGCCTGGTTACGCCCGTTGACCTTGGCATGATACAAAGCGAGGTCAGCCCCCTGCATCAACGAGTCAAGATCTTCGCCATCATCGGGTAGCACGGCAATGCCCATGGAACTGCCGATTTCAAGCCGATCCTCGCCGATCCGCATCGGACGGGTTACTTCGCCCAGCAGCGCCAGCGCAATCGCCTCAACCTCGCGGCGGTCCTCGACCTCGCAGGCGACCAGAAATTCATCGCCGCCAAACCGCCCGATCACTGCATTGTCCGGCGCTTCATCGCGCAGCCGTACACCAACTTCGGCCAGAACCTTGTCGCCCACCTGATGGCCCAGCGTATCGTTGACTTCCTTGAACCGATCAAGATCTAGCCAGAACAGGGCGAGCTTGTTGTCAGGTTTGCGCCCGGCCAGCCGCTCGACCAGATGGTGGTTGAGGCCGGCCCGGTTGTGCAAACCGGTGACCACGTCCGAGCGCGCCAGATGCTGCATCTTGTCGGCCAGACGCGCGCTGGTTTCGGCCGCGCTGATCGAATCGCGCAGCACGCGAAACACATTCAGCGTGATCGAGACCATTGCCGGAGCAAGCAGCAGGATCGAAGCTGCCAGTACCCGCAAAGCCAGATCATCCTGCATCCCCAGCGCGACACAGATCGGGGAGAACACCAGAACCATCTGGCCGATAGCGATGCCAGGGCGCCCCGCGTTGCGCGCCGCGATTCCGGTGGCATAACCCACGGCATTGGAAACCATCAGCATTTGCGCAACGGCCGGCACGTGCAGTGCTACGGTCAGCGCAGCGATGATGCCGATCAGCAACGAATAGCTGAACGCGCCCAATTCATAGAAAAGTTCCAGCTTGCGGGTATTTCGCCCGCTCTGGCGCGGCAGGATAAACGCCATGGCGACGCGGATCAGCGCGACCATCGTTAAACCAAGCGCGGCATTGGTGATCTCGGTGCGCTGCGCATATGAGGCCGCGACCAGGCTGGTCAGGATCCCGGCAGCGGCGCCAATCGCAAGGCTGGTCGGCTGCGTGTACAGCGTATCGACCAGCGTCCGGCGGACTCTGTCGTCGATAGCGTTAGTGCGAAACAGCACCCGCAATAATGTTCGCCAGCGCCTTATCGCTTCGCTCCCGTCGGTTCGCTTGTGGCGTAGCGCAGACAGGTCACTGAATGGTTAATTACTGGCCTTCAGGCGTCGATTGAACCGGTGCGGGCACGCAGGGTGATGGCCATGCGCCGATCAAGGGCGCGGCAGACCCCCAGCCACCAGCGATAGGTATCACTATCACCTGCAAAAAATGCACGCTGGGCGGT
>JAYVKX010000268.1:0-2499 GCA_043768005.1 Novosphingobium sp.
CCACCCGGTCTGGCAGCGCCTCGCACCTTTCACTATCGGACCGGACCAGGCCGCGCTGAGCTTTGCCCAGCGGCTGGCGCGCGAAAACGGCTGGAGCCAAGAGTTCGCCGATCGCGTGTTCGAGGAATACAAGCGGTTCTGCTTTCTGGCGGTAACCGGCGACGGGCAGGTCACCCCGTCCGATGCGGTCGATCAGGCCTGGCACCTCCACCTCACTTACAGCCGTGACTACTGGCAGCATTTCTGCCCAGATGTGCTGGGCTGCGATCTGCACCACGGCCCGACCACGGGCGGGCAAGCCGAACGCAGCCGCTTCTTCGAACAATATGCCGCAACGCTGCATCGCTATGAGCAGACCTTCGGGCCGCCGCCGGCCGATATCTGGCCGGGCGGTGCGCAGCGGTTGCTGGATGACCCACGCGCGCGCCGCGTTCACCCCCGTGACGGGATGGTGGTGCGGCGGATTGCTTTTGCTGCCTCGTTGTTCGCGGCCCTGTTGATAGGGATCGCGATCGGCTCGGCATTTTTTGGAAGGACTGGATAGATGGGACTGGGACCTTTTGATCTGACTGGCGGACCGTTCCTCGCATTGTATTCGATCGTGCTTGTGCTGGCCGGGGCGCTCAGCCTGTGGTTGCCAGCTGTCCTGCGCGCACCGGGGCGGCCGGGACGGATCGACAATCTGGATGAACTGGCGATGCTGTCGGGCGGCCCGGTGCGGCTGGCCGATGCAGCCATGACGCGGCTGCTGGCTTCGGGACAGCTGCTCCAGCAGGGCAAAGGCAGCTTTGTCGCCCAAAATCCCCTCACTGGCGAAACCGCGGTGGAGCGGACCATACTGCATACGGCGCAGCCGGCGACCTGGCCGGTGATCATTCGTGCGGTGATGCCCGAAGTCAAAGCGGTTGAGCGCAGGCTGGCCGCCAAGGGGCTGATGCTGGACAGCGGCGCGCTGTTGCGCCTGCGGCTGATTGCCGCTGCGCCACTGCTGCTTGCGCTGTGCTTTGGCTTGGCCAAGCTGATCATCGGGGTGGAGCGCGGCAAGCCGGTCGCTTTCCTGGCGATCCTGCTGCTGGTCACAGTGTTCCTGGCGATTGTCCGGTTCGGTTCGATCAATTCCGCGACCGGCGAAGGGCAGGGCTTGCTCAAACGAGAACGCGAACGGTCTGACCGAATGCGCCGCGCCCCAATGCGCGATGAAATGGGCACATCGGTGGCCCTGTTCGGCACGGCGGTGCTGGCCGGATCAGAGATCTCGGCCTTCCACACGCTGCGCAGCCGCAGCAGCGATGGCGGCGGCGATGGCGGGAGCAGCGCCGGCGGAGGCGATGGAGGCTGTGGTGGGGGTGGCTGCGGGGGGTGCGGCAGCTAAGAGCCGCGCAGTAACTCTTCCAGCGCCGCGCCAAATTTATGCAATTCAAAATTCTGCGGATCGTCGTGTGCATCGGGAATGCCATCGTCGACCGTGCTGTGCTGCGCCGGGATCAGCCAGCGCCCGGCGCGCGCGCTGGCATAGACATAAAGCGCGGCAAGCTGGCGGTACTGCGCGGCCGAGAACCCCGGCTGCGGCCCTTCGGTATGGGCCAGATCATCATAGCCATCGATGAACCGGCGCGGCTGCATCACCTCGATATGGATAAACCGTCCGCGCGACGCCGGGCCGATGACATAGCTTTCCAACTTGGTTGCGCGCCAGGGTTCGGCGAAATCATGCCCGGCCCAGATCTGGCCGCTTCGCGACAGGAAGATGTGCGCCACGGGCTCGGCCGCAAAAGTGCCATTCATATAGGGCGTGAAATCGTTGATCTGGCGATTGGTGTCGAGGTTCTTCGGGAAGGGATCGCTGTTGAGAAACGGGGTACTGGTATCGTGGATCACGAAATAGACCAGCGGCAATCCGGCCTCGGTCTGGCTTACTGGGTCGTTCGCGTGCTCGGTCGCGAAAGTGCGATACGGCTCAGGCAACGCAGCAATAGCGGCGGTTTTTTGAGCTGGCGTCGGCGGCGCGGCATCGCTCATCAGGCGCACGATCACTGGCGGCAGCGGCTGATTGGCTTTCACCCCCAGCGGCAGTACCTTGCGCATCAGGCAACTGGCTTGATCGAGCGGAGCGCCGGCAAAGCTAAGCGTCTCGCGGCCAAATTGGCAGGTGCCGATCGCTTGGGCGCTGACGGGCGCAGCAAGGCAAAGCAGCGGGATGGTCAGCAGGCGTGCGCGCTTCATTCGCGATAGATGGAGCAGACCGGAGCCTGCATCAACAGATCATTGAAAAAGCAATTGGTTTGAACCGATGCTCGTTCATGCTCGCGGTGGAAGGAATCGCTGTGATGAAAGCTTTTGGGTTGTTTGCTCTACTGTTGGCACCCGTGTTGATCGCGTGGCTGCTGCTTCTCCTGACCCGGTTTGGACAGACAGCCCGCACTCTGTCAGCCTCGATATTCGGCGGCATGGTTGTGGGCGGGCAGATGTTTTGGGAAGATTGGGCCGCGGGTTTCTGTT
>JAYVKX010000269.1:0-13857 GCA_043768005.1 Novosphingobium sp.
GACGGTATGGCGCGCATTGGCGGCCCGGGCCAGAACCGGGTGGGCTGGGCCGAAACGAATTACGAAGTGCTGGTCGATTCGCCGATCATCGCCGGGGCCTTCTTTCGCAAATTTGATCTGGGCCAGCAGGTTACGCTGAATGTGGTGGCTGACCGGCCCGAGCAGCTGGCAGCGCGGCCTGAGCAGATCGAGCAACACCGTGCGCTGGTAAGCGAGGCGCGGGCAGCGTTCGGCGCAAATCACTTTGATCGCTATGAATTTCTTCTCGCGCTGAGCAATCAGCTGGGCACGATCGGGCTGGAGCATCACCGCTCCAGCGAAAACCGGGCGGAGGGCGATGCGTTTAGCGATTGGCCCGGAAATGAATGGGATCGCGGGCGGCTACCACATGAATATGCGCATAGCTGGTCAGGCAAATTCCGCCGCCCAGCCCGGATGTGGACCCCGGATTACCGCCAGCCGATCCAGGGCGATATGCTGTGGGCCTATGAAGGGCAGAGCCAGTTCTGGGGACTGGTGCTGGCCGCCAGAGCCGGCCTGCAGGGCAAGGCGATGGTGCTGGGCCAGCTGGCCAGCTGGGCAGGCAATTTTTCCGAGCAACCCGGGCGCAGCTGGCGCTCGATCGAGGATACCGGCTTCGATCCAGTATTTGCCGCCCGCAAACCCAAGCCCTATCCCTCGCTGGCACGGGGAGAGGATTATTACGGCGAAGGCGCGCTGGTTTGGCTGGAGGCGGATCAGATCATCCGCAGCGGCACCGGTGGACGCAAAGGGATCGACGATTTTGCCCGCGCTTTTTTCGGGATGCGCGATGGCGATTGGGGGCAATTGTCATATGAACTGGGTGATATCGTCGCTGCACTGAGCGGCGTCTATCCCTATGATTGGGGTAGATTTCTTCGCCAGCGACTGCTGATCCCGAATCAACCTGCGCCGCTTGGCGGGATCGAACAAGGTGGCTACCGGCTGGTCTGGAAGGAGGCACCCAACCCGTATGATGCGGCACGGATGCTGGCCGCGAAAAGCCTTTCGCTGGCTTATTCCCTGGGGATCACGCTGGAGCAGGACGGCCGGGTTTCCGCGACCCAGTGGGACAGCCCTGCCTTCACCGCCGGCCTTGTGACCGGCACAAAGCTGATGGCCGTAAACGGCATCACCTATACCCCGGAAGGCCTGAAGGCGGCGATATCCGCCAACCGGACCGAAGCCCTGCCGATCAGCCTGCTGGTCAAGCGCGCAGAGCAGCTCCAGACCATCAGGATCGATTATCGCGGAGGCCTGCGTTGGCCCTGGCTGGAACGCGCAGCACCGGGAAGCGCACCCACCGGGCTGGACCGGCTGCTGATCCCCCGCCGACCAAAGGCCGGCAAATGAGCCCGGCCAAACCAAGTCAGCTGGGCAACCGGATCGCCCCGCTACGCTTTCTGATATTCCTGGCACTGCTGCCGCTGGGTTTCCTGCTGTATCTTTGGCTGCTGCCTGATGCCCAGTGGAAGGATGCTGCTGCGATGGCGTTTGATTTTGCGGCAGCCGTGTTTCTGATCTCGGTGATCCCGTTGCTGCGGCAATGCAGTGTCGTTGCAATGCGGTTGCACTCGGCTGGCAATGACGCCAATCGGGTGATGGTGCTGATCATCACCACACTGCTGACGCTGGTGGTGATGGCGGCCATTTCCGGCGAGCTCAAAGGCGCACAGGCTGGCGATTGGCTAGCCATCGCCAAGCTGATCGGCACGCTTATGATGATCTGGCTATTCGCCAACACGGTCTATACTCTTCACTATGCCCATGCCTTTTATGCGGCGGACCATGCCCGCGGCGGCGATACTGGCGGGATCGAATTTCCGGGCACTAAAGCCCCGGATTACTTTGATTTTGCCTATTTCGCCTTCACCCTGGGAATGACGTTCCAAACCTCTGACGTGCAGATTACCCGGCCACATATCCGCCGCATCGCGCTGCTCCACAGCTTTGCCGGATTTGTCTTCAACCTTGGGGTAATCGCTTTCACTATCAATGCTCTAGGCGGAAAGTGAGGTACATGTTGCGGCGCAACACCAGCGGGGCTAATGACAATTCCTATGCGTATTGACCTGATCCCCGCTGGCGACAACCCGCCCCATGAAATCAACGTCTTGATCGAGGTGCCGATCGGCGGTGAGCCGATCAAATACGAGCTCGACAAGGCCTCGGGCGCATTGTTTGTCGATCGAATCCTCCACACTCCGATGCGCTACCCGGCCAATTACGGTTTTGTTCCTCATACTTTAGGCGAAGACGGCGATCCGCTTGATGCGTTGGTCATCACCCGCTCGCCAATCATTCCGGGTGCGGTAATCAAGGTCCGCCCGGTGGGCGTGCTGATGATGGATGATGATAAGGGCGGCGATGAAAAACTGATCACCGTGCCGGTCGATTCAACCTTTCCCTATTACCGCGAAGTTGCCGGGCACGAAGATCTGCCCCCGATTGTGACCCAGCAGATCGAGCATTTTTTCCAGCATTACAAAGATCTTGAGCCCGGAAAATGGGTCAAGATGAAGGGCTGGGGCGATGCCGAGACGGCCAAGCGTTTTATCGTCGAGGCGCTCGACCGGGCCAAGGCAACTAAGGATTAAGCTGCCGTTCAATCCCCTGCGATCATCATCCCGTCGATGCGGATCGTCGGCACATTGATCGCGCGGTACCAGTCAAGATCATTGGCGGGCACCAGTGCAGCGAACATCGCAATCAGGTTGCCGGCGATAGTGAACTCCGCCACCGGCCCGGCCAGCTTGCCATTGACGATCCGGAAGCCAGAAGCCCCGCGGCTGTAATCGCCGGTCACGCCGTTAACCCCCTGACCGATCAGCTCATTTACGTAAACCCCATCTGCAATATCGGCCATCAACTCTGCCGGGGATACGCTCCCGGCGGCAAGGTGGACGTTGCTCGGCCCCGCTCCCGGCGCGCCGCCGCTCCCGCGAAGCGCATGGCCAGTGGGCGCACGGCCAAGCTGCCTTGCCGAGGCGCAATCCATCAGCCAGCCAGTGATCCGCCCGCCCTCAACCAGATTGCGCGGGGCAACCGGCAGACCTTCGCCATCAAACGGGTGTGACCGCAGCCCGCGCGGGCGGAGCGGATCATCGGCGATGACTATGCCTGTATCGAACAGCACATCATCTTCACGATCGAGCAAAAAGCTCGCGCGGCGGGCGATCCCCGCCCCGGTCATCGCGCCGACCAGATGGCCGATCAGCGAACCACCGATCCGGGGGTCGAACACCACGGGCAATGAGCCACTTTTGAGCCGTCCGGGTCCCAGCCGCGCCACCGCCCGGTCCCCCGCCATCCGGCCAATCTCTTCCGGCGAGGGTAGATCGCCGCCGTGGCGAGCGGTCTGCCAGCCATAATCGCGCTGCATGGCAGAGCCTTCACCTGCAATCACACTGGCGCTAAGGCTGCGGCTGGTTCCGCAATAACCTCCGGCAAAGCCATGGCTGGTCGCCAGCGCCAACACGCTTTGCCCGGCACTGGCCCCGGCACCTTCGCTGTTGGTAACTCCGGCGACCGCGCGTGCCGCATCCTCCGCCGCTTCAGCCATAGCGCGCAAATCCCTGGGCGAAGGCTCTGCCGCATCGGCCAGATCCAGCGCTGGGAACGCCCCGCGCGCCAGCAGTTCCTGCGGAGCAAGCCCGGCGTATTGATCTTCAGGGGCAGCACGGGCCATGGCGACCGCGCGGGCCGCCAGTTCATCGAGCGCCGCATCGGACATATCGCTGGAGCCGATACTGGCCGAGCGCTGACCGACAAAAACTCTGAGATCAACCCCCTCGCTTTCGGACCGCTCGACATCCTCGAGCTTGCCCAGCCGGACCTGGACGCTTTCGGAAGAGCTGCCGTGATAGATCGCATCGGCGGCATCGGCTCCGGCGCGGTGGGCGCGGTCAAGCAGCGCGGTGGCGCGATCCTGGGCAGCTTCAGGGGTCAGCATGGCGTGGCAATTCTCCGTTCGGGCACCGCCGATCTAGGGAGCATTCAATCCAAGGGCAATGCGAAGGGCCCCCACCAAACAAGCTGGGCTTAACTGAACGCGATTGCGAGCAGCTTGAACATGCCGGTCACCGCAAAGGGCAAGCCGATCGCCAGAAGCCACAGCACCAACCTGTCCCGCCGATAAAAGCTGACCATTCCGGGATCAGCGGCCTGGACATTGTCCAGCTTGTTCCAGCGATTTTCAAACCGACGGCAGGCGGGAATGATCGCAGCGACCAGGATGATCAGCACAAAATAGGGCAGGATCGAGCCGCCTGCGGCATGTAACGCGCCCATGGTCACGAAGATCTGGAGGCCGGTGTAGACCAGCAAAGCATAGGCGATATTATCGCTCATCTTCTTGCGCCAATCGAGCAGACGGGCATTCGCTGCCGGACCATCCTCACTGCGCTGCCATAGCTTGACCATCGCCATCCCTTTTAATTCCCCCGACGGTTGAGTAAATCACCGAAGCTGGCGGCAGGCAACCCTCGTTAACCGATCCATGCGATTGATCCGGTTGCCGCGCGCTGCAGGGCACCATGCACGAAACCTGCCAAATGGACCAACCGGTGCTTGCGGTTCGCCATTTCGGACTTTAAGCCGGGTTGCTGATGACTGACACCGCGACACTAGCCCAGCCGAACACCGATGCCGCCCAGCCGATTCCGCAAGGCGGGCTGGAGGTGATCTCGATTGCCAAAAGCTATGACAAGCGCGCGGTGCTGAGCGATATTTCGCTGTCGGTGGGCAAGGGCGAAGTGCTTGGCCTGCTAGGCCCCAATGGCGCGGGCAAGACCACCTGTTTCTATTCGATCATGGGCTTGGTTCGGCCCGATTCCGGGCGCATCCTGATGGATGGGGTCGATGTGACCAAGCTGCCGATGTATCGCCGCGCGATCCTGGGGCTGGGCTATCTACCGCAGGAAACCTCGATCTTCCGGGGTATGACTGTGGAACAGAATATCGCCTGCGTGCTCGAACTGAACGAGCCGAATGCCGATGTGCGCGCCGAAGAGCTGGAGCGGTTGCTGCAAGAATTTGGCCTGACGCGGCTGCGCACCAGTGCCGCCATGGCGCTGTCGGGCGGGGAACGCCGCCGTTGCGAAATCGCCCGCGCGCTGGCCGCCAAGCCATCAATCATGCTGCTGGACGAGCCGTTTGCCGGGATTGATCCGCTGTCGATCAGCGACATCCGCGATCTGGTGAAGGATCTGGCCAACCGCGGCATCGGGGTGTTGATCACCGATCATAATGTCCGCGAAACGCTGGATATTGTTGACCGCGCATGCATCATCTATGGCGGGCAGGTGCTGTTCGCCGGCAGCCCCGAGGCATTGGTCGCGGATGAAAATGTCCGGCGGCTCTATCTTGGCGAAGGGTTCACGTTGTGAGGCTTTTGCCACCTCTCGGCGGGCCGGTGCCGCGCGAGGGTTCAGCGTAAGCTGAACACAGGCAACGCATAGATGGCCCTTGGCCCCCGCCTTGACCTCAGGCAATCCCAATCGCTGGTGATGACGCCGCAGCTGCAGCAGGCGATCAAGCTGCTGGCGCTGTCAAACCTTGAAATCGAGGCGTTTATTGGCGAGGCGATCGACGCCAATCCGCTGCTCGAACTCGGCGAGGGCGCGAATGCCCCGGATTTGCCGCTTGATGCTCCCGATATTCGCCGCACCACGCTCGGAAGCTCGCCGGTGGATCAGCTGATCGGTGAAGGCCGCGCCGCCGATGATCGTCCGCTCGATATTGACCGCGCTGCGCTCGACACCGACCGTGATACCGGCGAAGGGAGCCCGGGAGACGCCGATTGGGGTGGTGATTTCCGCAGCAGTGGGGGGGGCGAGGACGGCCCCGGTATCGATGAGCGCGGACACCAGGCCGAAACGCTGGCGCAGCATCTCCACGCCCAGGTTGGCCCTGCCAGCCATGACCCGGGCACCGCCCTGATCGCGCATCATTTGATTGATCAGCTGGACGAGACGGGATATCTGCCCGCCGCCCTGCGCGACATGGTGGGGGAACTGGGTATCCCGCTGGCCGAAGCAGAGGCTGCGTTGGCCCTGGTCCAGTCGCTCGATCCCACTGGGATTGGCGCCCGCAGCCTGTCCGAATGTCTGGCACTGCAGGCACAAGAGGCTGACCGGTATGATCCCTGCATGGCCCGGCTGATCGACAATCTTGAGCTGTTGGCCCGCGGTGAAATAGCCCGGCTGAAGCGGATGTGCGACGTTGATGACGAGGATTTTGCCGGGATGATGGCTGAACTTCGCGGTTATGATCCCAAGCCCGGCCTCCAGTTTGGCGGCGGCGCGGGCGAGCCGGTGGTTCCCGACATACTGATCAGTACCCGCCCCAAAATAGCCGGGGCTGATGATGGCTGGGATATCGCGCTTAATCAGGCCACCTTGCCCCGGCTGATCGTCAACCGCAGCTATTATGTGGAAATGCGCGGGGCCTGTGATGACAAAGCCTCACGCGGGTGGCTGTCGGAACGGCTGGCCGATGCCAACTGGCTGCTGAAGGCGCTGGACCAGCGGCAGAAAACTATCCTCAAAGTGGCTGCCGAGATCGTCAAACAGCAGGACGGCTTTTTCCGCCAGGGCGTGTCCGAACTGCGCCCGCTGACACTCCGCACTGTCGCCGAGGCAATTTCCATGCATGAATCGACCGTCAGCCGCGTCACTTCGAACAAATATCTTCACTGCGATCGCGGAACCTATGAGCTGAAATTCTTCTTCACCTCTGGCGTCGGCGCGGTCGACGGTGAGGGCGGCGCTTCGGCCGAGGCGGTCAAGGCGGCGATCAAAGCCCTGATCGATGCCGAAAACCCCCGCGCGATCCTCTCGGACGATGCGCTGGTAGATCTGCTGCGGACCAAGGGCTTTGATCTGGCCCGGCGAACCGTGGCCAAATACCGCGAAGCGATCGGATTTGGCAGCTCGGTCCAGCGGCGGCGTCAAAAAACTTTGGCGGGGGTGTGATGAACCAGACTCAAGAGGATTTGGCGGCTTGCAGCGTGCCAGCCGCCCGCGCCAAACCAACTCACCGCCTGGTTGCTTTCGATGCGCTGCGCGGAGTCGCCGCGATGGCAGTGCTGCTCCACCACCTGCACCTGCCCGGGGCGTTTTTTGGTGCCGGATATTTTGCGGTCGATCTGTTTTTCATGCTGAGCGGCTATGTCATCGCCCAGACCTATGAGCCGGCGCTGATGAGCGGCGTGAAGTGGCACATATTCATGCAGATCCGGCTGGAGCGGCTCTATCCGATGCTGCTGCTGGGCGGGTTGCTGGGGGTGGTGCTGTATCCCACTTTCACTTTTGAAGATGGCATCGCCCCGCCCAGCCTGAACTGGCCGCTGGCGCTGGCATCGCAATTCCTGCTGATCCCCTATCTGGCGACGCCCGGCGCATTTGTGTTCAACAATGTCCAATGGTCGATTGTCTATGAATTGATCGCCAACACCCTGCACTCAGCCGCCTTGCGCTGGCTGACCAATATTGTTCTGGTGCTGATTGCGGCGGGATCAATCTTCGTGCTGATCGCGGCCGCTCCGCGCCTAGGCCACCTTAGTTTCGGGCTGGAGCGCGATACTTTCCTGCCGGGGCTTGGCCGGGTCGGGTTTGGTTATACAATTGGGGTGTTGTTGCAGCGAACCGAAGCACGGTGGCAACAGCTAATCCCAGTTCTGCCTACATCGGCACTAATTATACTGCTGCTGATTGTCCTTGGAATACCGGTATTCGTGGTTCCGCCGCTGGTTCTGCAAGCGGTGTCGGTTGTGACCCTGCTGGCACTGGTGGCACTGGTGATGCTGGGCAGCAAGGCGCGCGGCAGCGACGAGCTTGCGGCGGAACTTGGCGCGATGTCCTACCCGCTTTACGCCATCCAATCGCCGTTGCTGATGCTGGTCGTCTGGGTTCTGGCGCAAGGCTATTGCGGAATCGGTCCCGATTATCCAGGGGCCATGGCGATCGGTGCGGTACTGATCTGCCTGCTGGCCTGGCTGGTTGGCCACAAAATCGAACAACCCCTGATCAAATGGTTGAGCCAGGGGGTGCGCCAGCTGGCGATCCGGCAGGCGCGACAGAGGGCTGGCGAAGGATCGACAACGCGCTAATGTGACCCAACGATATTGGGGAGAGACCACCATGAAAATCCGTTTGGCCGCCGCCTGCGCTGCCTGTGCCCTATCCGCGCCCGCATTTGCCAATCCGGTCGATTACCGTGTGCTGATCCAGGGCAAAGACATCGGCCATTACACCGTCGATCAAACCACCAACCGGCTGGGAACGCGGATCTCGGTCGATTTCGATTACAAGCAGAACGGGCGCGGGCCGACGATCAAGGAGCAGGTCACTCTCGATCAGGATGGCGCGCCGATCCAATGGACCATCACCGGGCGCACGACATTCGGCAATGCGGTGAGCGAAAGCTTCACCCGCAATGGCAGCGGAGCACAGTGGCGCGATCTGGCCGGGCCAGGCCGGATCAAGGGTAAGGCTGCACCGCGCTATTACGCCTCGCAAAACGGTTCGCCGCTGGATGTCTCGCTGCTGGCCAAGGCGTTGCTGGCTGATCCCGATCATTCGCTGGCCGTGGCACCTGGCGGCACCGCTACGCTGACCGAACGCGATCGTCGCAGCTTTGACGGGCCGGGCGGCAAGCTTGAGGTGATTACCTATGAGCTGTCCGGCCTGTCGCTCAATCCGATCTATCTCAGTCTGGATGCGAACGGTGAATTCTTCTCCTCGCAAAGCGCCAACTTCATCATGGCTCGTGCTGGATATGAAAAAGCCGCGGACGAGCCATTGCGGGCATTGGCCGAAAGGCTGGCATCCGATCGCTTTGCCGCACTGCAGGCAGCAGGCGCACATCGCTATGCCGGGCCCGTGCGGATCCGCAATGTGCGCCTGTTCGATCCCGCTGCCAAGGCGCTGACCGACCTTAGCGATGTGGTGGTTTCGGGCAACCGGATTACCCAGGTTGCGCCCGCTGGCAGCGCCGCAACCCCGGGCGAAACAGGCATCGAAGGTGGTGGCGGCACCCTGGTTCCAGGCATGTATGAAATGCACGGTCATCTGGGTCAGGAAGATGCGCTGCTCAATGTTCTGTCCGGGGTCACATCGCTGCGCGATATGGGCAATGACAATGCGGTGCTCGATGTCCTGATCAGCCGGATCGACAAGGGCGAAGTCGCCGGGCCGCGCGTTACACGCAGCGGCTTTATCGAAGGCAAAAGCCCGTTCAGCGCGCAGAACGGCATCATGGTGAGCAGTCAGGCCGAGGCGATCGATGCGGTGCGCTGGTATGCCGCGCGCGGTTATTGGCAGGCCAAGCTGTATAATTCGATGAACCCCGATTGGGCACCCGCAACCGTTGCCGAAGCGCACCGGCTGGGCTTGCGTGTAGCGGGGCATGTTCCCGCCTTTTCCAGTGCCGATGCAATGATTGCGGCTGGCTTTGACGAGATTACCCATGTGAACCAGTTGATGCTGGGCTGGGTGCTGAACCCGGGCGAAGATACCCGCACCCTGTTCCGCTTCACCGCGATGCGCCGTTTCCCCGCCATCGATATTCATTCGGCCAAGGTGAAGCACACGCTGGACGAGATGGTGGCGCGCCACACAGCGCATGAGCCAACCATCGGCATCCACGAACTGGGGCTGACCGCGCTGGACGGCACGGCCAACCCCGGCGCGCTCGACTATATCGATCATATGCCGCCAGCCGAGCAGCGTCAGCTGAAACAGGCCTTGTTTGGTGCCGACACCCCTCAGCAACGCGCCGAATATGTCGCCGCCTATGCCAAGGTCATCGAAACGCTGACCGAGATGAACCGCCGCGGCATAGTGCTGATCCCCGGCACCGACACCGGTGGTGCCTTTACCTATCACCGCGAGTTGGAATTGTTCGGCAAGCTGGGGATGAGCCCGGCCCAGGTGCTAAGCCGGGCTACGCTGGAAATGGCCCGTTACCTAGGGCAGGACCAGCAGCTTGGCAGTATCGAGCGCGGCAAGCTGGCTGATTTCTTCCTGATCCCGGGCGATCCGACCAAAGATCTAAAGGCGATCAAGACAACCAGCATGGTGATGAAGGATGGTGCAGTTTACTTCCCCGGCGAAATCTATCCGAAGCTGGGGATCCGACCATTTGCGGAAACGCCCGCTGTAACGGCGGCGAATTAGGCGGGGGCAACCCTGCTATTGCTGACCGAAAAAGTCCGTCGCGCGCACTAGCTGGTCCAGAATGCCGGGCTCTGTAAAGGCGTGGCCCGCGCCTTCGACCAGATGGAATTGCGACTCGGGCCAAGCCTTGTGCAGCGCGTGGGCAAAGCGTGCCGGGCACGGCATATCGTAGCGCCCATGGATGATTGCGCCCGGGATACCCTGCAACCGCCCGGCATCACGCAGCAATTGGCCTTCTTCCAGCCACCCGCCATGGACAAAATAATGCGTTTCGATTCGGGCAAAGGCCAGGGCGAAGTGGCCATCTTCGAATTGCGCTGACACCGATGGATCGGGCAACAGGGTGATCGTTTCACCCTCCCAGATCGACCAGGCTTTGGCTGCTTCAAGCTGGGCCGCCGGATCATCGCCGGTCAGCAAGCGGTGGTAAGCCGCCAGCATATCGCCGCGGTCCTCCGCACCGATCAGCGCGGTGAATTTTTCCCATTTGTCAGGAAACATTTCCGACACGCCAAATTGATAATACCAATCAAGTTCCGCCCTGGTGACCAGATAAATCCCGCGCAGGATCAGTGCGCTAACGTGATCCGGGTGGGTTTCAGCATAGGCAAGCGCCAGCGCGGATCCCCAGGAACCGCCGAATACCAGCCATTTGTCTGCGCCAGCCATGGTCCGCAGCCGTTCAATATCAGCCACCAGATGCCACGTGGTGTTAGCCTCTAGCCGGGCATGGGGGGTCGACCTGCCGCAGCCGCGCTGATCGAACAGGGTAATGTCGTAAATATCCGGATCGAACAGCCGGCGATGCGCAGGAGAAATCCCGCCGCCGGGGCCGCCATGCAGGAACACGGCGGGCTTGCCGCCCGGCTTGCCGCAACGCTCATAATAGATCCGGTGTCCCTCGCCGACATCCAGCATGCCCGTCTCATAGGGTTCAATTTCAGGATAAAGATGACGCAGATCGCTCATGGAAGTCCTTTTGCAGCGCGCTATATTTCTGGCCTCATATCCGTCCTGTGATCACGGCTCCAGCTCGACATCCCAATAGAGCCAATCGCGCCACGTTTCATGCAGATAACCCGGCGGGAAAGCCCGGCCACGTTCCTGAAGATGCCAGTTGGTCGGGCGGATCGGAGCTAACTGTAGCGGCATTTTGGCCTGCCCCGGGGTGCGCCCGCCCTTGCGCAGATTGCACGGCGCGCAGGCCGTGGCGACATTTTCCCAGCTGGTCTTTCCGCCCAGCCTGCGCGGGATCACATGATCGAAGGTCAGCTGGCTGGGGCTGCCGCAATATTGGCAGGTGAACCGGTCACGCAGGAACAGGTTGAACCGGGTGAAGGCGGGAAATTCGCTTGGCCTGACATATTGGCGCAGCGCAATTACCGAGGGGATCTTCATGTCGAGCGAGGGCGAATGAACCGCGCGCTCATAGCTGGCAACGATATCGACCCGTTCGAGAAACACCGCCTTGATCGCAGTCTGCCACGGCCACAGGCTGAGCGGGTAATAGGAGAGCGGGGTATAGTCGGCGTTAAGCACCAGCGCCGGACAATTGGACAGATGGCGGGCGGGATCGCCATCAACGCTGCGGAACCGGGCCGCGCGTTCGATCAGCTCTGCCTTGTACATGGCTCCTGCTGGCAAATGGTTGTTACGGTTTCGCGGCGGGTCATAATCTGAAAGGAGCATGGCGAGCGGCACGGCGTCAAGTCTTGCATGGCGCGCAAATCCACAGCTACAGCGCATGGGCGATGATCGTTACCCGCTTTGCCCCCAGCCCCAACGGCGCACTGCACCTCGGCCATGCCTATGCAGCAGTGATAGCGCATGATCTGGCGCGGGCGGCGGGCGGCCATTTCCTGCTGCGAATCGAGGATATTGACGGCACCCGCAGTCAGCCTGCGCTGGCGGCCGAGATGCTGGCCGATCTTGCCTGGCTGGGGCTTGGCTGGGACGGCGCGGTGGTGTTTCAATCCAGTCGCCTTGCCAGCTATGCCGCCGCCGGGCAGCGTTTGATGGCGATGGGGCTGCTGTATCCCTGCCACTGCACCCGCGCACAAGTGCTGGCGGCGGCGCATGATCCGGGGCCGGATGGGCCGATTTATCCTGGAACCTGTCGCGGTAAAAACGCCTCTCCCGGTGGGGCGGCATGGCGGCTTGATATTGCCAAAGCGATGGCGCTGGCCGGACCGCTCGAATGGGTGGACGAAAGTGCTGGGCCGCAGCAGGCGGCCCCACGGGAGTTCGGCGATGTGGTGCTGCTGCGCAAGGAAGCACCCGTTAGCTATCATCTGGCCGCAACGCTGGATGATGCAGCCAGCGGCGTGACACTGGTCACGCGCGGCGCGGATCTGTTTGCGGCGAGCCATATCCACCGGCTGCTTCAGGCGCTGCTGGGCCTGCCGGTGCCGCGCTGGCATCATCACAGCCTGCTGGTTGAAGGGGACGGGCGCAAGCTGGCCAAGCGGCGCGGCTCCCCCTCGCTCAGCGCATTGCGCCGCGGTGGAGAAGATGGGCGGGCGCTGGCCGAAAGCTTGCGTGAGCACCGTTTCCCCGCTGGCATTTCACTTTGCGCAGGCGTAGAAGCGGGGGCATGAACTATATCCTTATCCCGATCATCGCTGGCCTGGTCATCATGGTTGTCATCAGCCTAGCGCGCGGCATCATCGCCTTCATGCAAGGCACCAAGGCTGATCTTGAACGTGATCCCGGCAGCACCGGGGCTACCGCCAATCAGCTGCTCCAGAACAAGATGATGTTCGCGCGGATCAAATATCAGGCAGCGGCGATTGTCGTCGTCGCGGTCCTCCTCGCCGCCTCACGCTAAAGTTTTGGTAAAGCTCAACAAGATCTACACCCGCACCGGTGACGATGGGACCACTGGTCTGGTCGATGGATCGCGCTGCCCCAAACATGCCGTGCGGATGGAGGCGATCGGCGCGGTGGACGAGGCCAACAGCGCGATCGGGCTGGCGGTTGCCGCGCTGGGATCAGTTGCCCACGCCGCCGCGCTGACCCGGATCCAGAACGACATGTTTGATCTTGGTGCTGATCTTGCGACGCCGGGCGATGATTTCACCCCCTCGCCCATGACGCTGCGGATGGTTGCGGCGCAGGCCGGATGGCTTGAACGCGCGATCGACACGCTCAACGAGACGATGCCGCCGCTCACCAGCTTCATTCTGCCGGGCGGGAGCGAGGCTGCGGCGCGCGTTCATATCGCCCGTGCTGCGGTGCGCCGCGCCGAACGTGCGATGACCGCGCTGGCGGCACAGCATCCGATCAACCCGGCGGCGCTGGCCTATGCCAACCGGCTGTCCGACTATCTCTTCGTCCTTGCCCGCGCGATCGGCGCCGCCGGAACGGGCGATGTGCTGTGGGTTCCCGGCCAAAATCGTTAGCGTTGCGGGAACAACCTCGCTAGGCAGCGGCCCTTGCTGCAAGTGCGAAGGGGTTGGGCAATGCGGATAGTGGCGATAATCGGGGCGGGCCAGATGGGTTCGGGCATCGCCCAGACCGTGGCCCAGCACGGCATCAAGGTGCTGCTGTCCGATGTTGAACTGGCGCTGGCTGAAAAGGCCAAGGCAGGAATCGAAAAAGCCCTCATCCGACTGGTCAGCCGCGATCGGCTGACCCCGGCCGAAGCTGAGGCGGCGCT
>JAYVKX010000270.1:0-7283 GCA_043768005.1 Novosphingobium sp.
AGACCCTCGCGGCTGATCGTCTTGAGCCATTTGGCCGGGATGATCACATCGGTATCGATGTTCGCCCGCCCGAACGGAATCGCCCGGCCGGAAACCTCGCGGACCGGATCCATCAATCAGTCTCCGGCGCGTCGTCTGGCGAGGGCTTGCTCGCCGCCTTTTCCGCCCGTTCCTTGCGGCGCGAGGCATAAAGCAACGCCGCAGCCAGCGCCGCCGAGCCAATCGCAGCCCCGGTCATGGCGGCTTTGCCGGTCCAGCCGGGTTTGTCGGTTTTCTTGGTCATGGGATAGCTATGTGCAGCACGGCGCGCCGATGCAAGGGCTGGATGCGGGAATTTACAACCAATCCTCACAGCGCAAGCCATCGACGCGGGCGAATTTCTTGAGGTTACCGGTGATGAGCTTGAGCCCAAGGCTGCGGGCGTGCCCGGCGATGAGCAGGTCGTTGGGGCCGATGAGATTGCCTTTGCGGGTCAGGTCAACGCGGATATCGGCGGCATGAAAAGCAGCGTCATCGTCGAATACAATGCAAGGAAATGGGCTAAGAAATTCGTCGATCTCGCGGCGCTTGCGATCAACTTCGCTGGCCTGTGCCGCACCGACGTAGAGTTCGTAGCGCACAATGCTCGAAATGCAGACAGTGTCATATTCGGCCTTGAGTCGCTCACGGATGTTGACTGGACGATCACGCAAGGCGCGAATGCACAGATTGGTATCGAGCAGCGAAACAAGCATCAAAAGGTGTCGCGCGTCTCATAAGGAAGCTCGGCAGGCTCTTCGATGTCGATCCCGGGGCGAGCGAAAAAATCATCCCAGAAGTCTGCAACAGGGGTCAGCACCAATGCGAGGCCATCTCTGCGGACGTAGACTTTCTTGACGCCTTCGGGAAATTCCATGTCCTTAGGAATCCGCACCGCCTGATTGCGGTTGGATTTGAACAAGGCGGCAGTGCGCGGGAATTTCGAGCGCGCGTTCATGTCGGAAAAATGCGCTATGGGGTGGGATATGTCAATGGGATATACGCTACCCCACCAACTCCCTAACATCACACAACCGCCCCATCACCGCCGCCGCCGCCGCCATCGCGGGGGAGACAAGATGCGTCCTTGCGCCCGGCCCCTGCCTGCCGACGAAGTTCCGGTTGCTGGTTGATGCACAGCGCTCACCCGGGGGGACTTTGTCGGGGTTCATGCCAAGGCAGGCCGAACAACCCGGTTCGCGCCATTCGAGGCCTGCTGCGATGAAGATCTTGTCCAGACCTTCCTCCTCGGCCTGACGTTTGACCAGGCCAGAGCCGGGGACGACGATCGCCCATTTCACACCCGCAGCCTTGTGGCGGCCCTTGAGCACGGCAGCGGCGGCGCGCAGATCCTCGATCCGGCTGTTGGTGCAGCTGCCGATGAAGATGTTCTCAACCGCGATGTCGGTCATCAAGGTGCCGGGGGTGAGGCCCATATAGGCGAGCGAAGCGCGGGCGGCGTCCTGCTTGGACGGATCGGCAAAGCTTTCCGGCGCGGGGACAACCCCGCCAATCGCCACCGTATCTTCCGGGCTGGTCCCCCAGGTCACGGTGGGTTCGATGTCGGCGGCCTGGATCACCACGGCCTTGTCAAACCGCGCGTCGGGATCGGTGGTGAGCGACTTCCACCATTCCACCGCGCGGTCCCAATCATCGCCCTTGGGCGCGTAAGGGCGGCCCTTGAGGAAGGCAAAGGTCGTCTCGTCCGCCGCGATCAGCCCTGCGCGGGCCCCGGCTTCGATGCTCATGTTACAGACGGTCAGGCGGCCTTCGATGCTCATCTCCTCGAACACTTTGCCGCGATATTCGATGACATGGCCGTTACCGCCTGCGGTGCCGATCACGCCGATGATGTGGAGGATCAGATCCTTGGGGCTGAGCCCGGCGGGAAGATCGCCTTCGACCCTGACTTCCATCGTTTTCGATTGGGTCAGCAGCAGGGTTTGCGTCGCCAGCACATGCTCCACTTCCGAGGTGCCGATGCCGAACGCCAGCGCGCCCAGCCCGCCGTGGCAGGCGGTGTGGCTATCGCCGCAGACGATGGTGGCGCCGGGCAAGGAAAAGCCCTGTTCGGGCCCGACGACATGGACAATACCCTGTTCTGCATCGGCATCGCCGATATAGCGGATCCCGAAATCGGGGGCATTGCGCTCCAGCGCTTCAAGCTGTGCGGCGCTTTCCAGATCGGCAATCGGCACTCGTCCGCCTGTATTGTCGCGCCTCGCGGTGGTGGGCAGATTGTGATCGGGCACCGCCAGCGTCAGATCGGGGCGGCGGACCTTGCGGCCCGAAACCCTGAGCGCTTCAAACGCTTGCGGACTGGTCACTTCGTGAACCAGGTGGCGGTCGATATAGATCAGGCAGGTGCCATCATCGCGGCGCTCGACCAGATGAGCGTCCCAGATCTTTTCATAGAGGGTGTGGGGTATATTGGCCATATCGATGCCCTAGCCCCAGCGTGCGACGAATCGCAAGCGGTGGTCATGGAATTGTCAGCTTAATGAGCCTACATAAACCATATGACAGCAACACCGCACTATTTTCCGATCAAGATCGTTCCCGATGACATCGATTTCATGGGGCATGTCAACAATGCCCGTTACCTGTCGTGGGTCCAGGATGCAGTGCTGTCTCACTGGCACAAGCTGGCCCCTGCCGAAGCTGTGGCGGCGCATGGCTGGGTCGCGCTGAAGCATGAGATTACCTATCGCAAGCCCGCTTTCCTTGATGATGATGTGATCGCCAATGTGCTGCTTGAGCGGATCCAGGGCGCGCGGGCTTTTTACGAAACCATCGTCAAGCGCGGCGAGGAAGTGCTGGCCGAGGTGAAATCGAGCTGGTGCTACATCGACAGCGCAACGCTGCGCCCGGCCCGAATCGGCGAGGAAGTGGCGGCCTTCTTCTTCCCCCAGCGCGGTCCGGCGGAGGATTGAGCCGATGGGCTGGCTATCCCCCGTCGCAATCGTGCTGACCGCTGTGCTGGCGATGGAAGGTGTGGCCTGGGCCAGCCACAAATACATCATGCACGGGTTTGGCTGGGGCTGGCACCGCGATCACCATGAACCACACGACAAGCGACTGGAAAAGAACGATCTGTTCGGCATCGTCGGTGCGGGCATGAGCATATCGATGTTCGCCATCGGCAGTCCGCTGGTTCGAGGGCCGGCGGCGTGGGAGCCGGGAACCTGGATCGGTCTCGGCATCCTGTTTTACGGCATCATTTATACGCTGGTGCACGATGGGCTGGTCCATCAGCGCTATTTCCGCTGGGTGCCAAAGCGCGGCTATGCCAAGCGGCTGGTCCAGGCGCACAGGTTGCACCATGCGACGATTGGCAAGCATGGCGGGGTCAGCTTCGGCTTTGTGTTTGCGCGCGATCCGGCGGCGCTGAAGCGCGATCTTGCGGCGCAGGCCAAGGCCGGTGTTGCAGTGGTGCGCGAGGCGGTTGGCAACTGAAAGCCTCCCCCCTCCCCGGCACGGGGAGGAATTTATGAATAGCGCTTCGCCGTCTCCCGGATCAGCGCAATCATGTTCGGTATGCCCTGGGTGCGGTTGGAACTGAGCTGGTTTTTGAGGTCGAACGGCGCGAGCGCAGCGGCAACGTCCATCACGGCAACTTCACCGGCGGGTTTGTCCTGCACCGCGGCTAGCACCAGCGCGACGATCCCCTTGGTGATCGCGGCGTTGCTGTCTGCCAGAAAGTGCAGCTTGCCCTGCGCCGCAGTGGGATAAACCCAGACGCTGGCGGAGCAGCCGGTAACCCGCGTTGCATCGGTTTTCAGCGCATCGGGCATCGGGCCCAGCTCGCGGCCCAGCTCGATCAGCAGGCGATAACGCTCGTCGCCTTCGAGAAACTCATATTCATCGGCAATGTCGGACAGGCTGCGCATGGGCGCGCCTTTAGCGGCACGGCGGCTACAAATCCACCCCGGCGGCAATAGCCTCCAGCTTACGGATGCGTTCCCTAAGGTCAGCAAGCTCAATCCGGGCGCCCATGCCGGAATGGCCAGACGGTTCGGTATCGGGCTGCGGGCGCTGATCCAGCTCGCGCAGTTTCAATGCCAGCCAGCCCTGCCAGCCCTTGAGCATTGTCGCAGCGACAACGCACAGGCCAACCAGCGAAGCGGCGGCAATGAGGAGATATTCGCTTTCCATGGCGGTGCTCCTTCGGGGAGGTTCCGCGCGAGCCCTAGCGGTCGCGCAGGCTTTCGATTTCGGCGGCGATGGACTGGCTGTTTAGCCGGTCCTGACTATTGGCATCGGTGGCGATGCGTTCCAGCACTTCCAGCCGTTTGCGCAGCGCGATCACTTCACGTTCCAGTTCCAGCTCGCGCGGGCTGGGCTGGGGATCGGTCTTTGGATCATAGCTACCCCGACTTCTGCGACCATGAAAACCATGGCGATCGATGAAGCCCTGTCCGTGCAGCTTGGCCATACGCAAATTGGTGTAGGCAGCGATGGCGACGATAATGACGACGGCGTTCCAGAAACTCATGACACCAGCTTTCCTGTTTGATCAGTTGACCGAAGGATCGCGCAGATCCTCGATTGCGGCGGCAAGGTCGGTGCCCTTATCGGTGGCAATCCGTTCCAGCACCCGGACGCGGGCTTCCAGCCGCTCGGTATGGGCGGCATATTGCGCGGCCTTTTCGGCGGTGTGGCTGGCGGTCAGTTCCAGCTGATGTTCCTTGAACGAAAGGCGGCGCTTGTAGCCTTCCATTATGATCGCGCTCATCGAGATAATCCCGATGATAAGGGCGCCAAGGCCCATGACATCGCCACCGCCCATTACCCTGCCACCTTTTCAATACGCAGCGCGTCGATCTGCTGGGTCAGGTGATAGCCGCTATCGGTGACAATCCGCTCGACATTGCCAACCCGGTCCTTGATCGAGCCAAGCTCGGCGCGCAGCGCGGCGTTTTCCTGGCTGAGCAGTTTGATCCGCTCCATCGCCTCGGTCGTGACGGCAGGTTTCAGTGATTGTCCCCACATCCCCTCCAGCGGATAGCCGTGCTTGATCCTGAGGCGGGTCGTGTGGATCCAGCCCAGAGTTCCGACGAGGCCGACAACCAGCCCGCCACCGATGATCAGCGGTAAAAATTCGATAAATTCGGGGGCCATCAGTGGATTTCCTTTTCGCGTTTGTCGAGCAAAGCTTCAACCTGGCGGGCATCGCGCAGCGCTTCGATCTGGCTGGCGATATCATAGCCCTTGTCGGTAACGATCCGTTCCAGAACCCGCACCCGTTCTTCCAGTTCGCGGGTGTGGCTGGCGTATTGCGCGGCTTTTTCGGCGCTCATTTCCGCAGTGGTTCTGATCTGCATTTCCGCGATTTTCTGGCGGTGGCTCGTCCAGACTTTGATAATCGGGATCGATAGCGCAAACAGCGGTATCAACACCCAGATTGTTTCCGGTCCCATAGTATTTCCCCCAATTCGGCGCGCTTAGCGCAGCCGTTCAATCTCGGCCGAAAGGCGCGGATTACTGCTGACATAGAATGTTTCGACATCGGCCAGGCGGCGATCAAGATCGCGGAACTGGGCGCGCACTTCGCGTGCGGTGCGGCTGGGTGATTGGCGCACACCCTGCCAGAATACCTGCTCTTGCCGGTCGCCATAGAGATAGCTGGGCTTTTTGGGGCCGAAAATGCCGATGCCCAGATAAACCAGCGGGATGAACCCCAGTCCCATGAAGGTCAGCGCGACCGCGCCCAGCCGGACCCACAGCACATCAACCCCGGTATAATCAGCAATCCCGGCGCAGACGCCCATGAACTTGCCGTTGACCTTGTCACGATAAAACCGTGTGCGCGGGCTGTTCATTAGGCGGTCCTCCCCTTCAGGGCGCGGAGCTGTTCGATCTCGCGCAGTTGCTGATTGTCTACCTCGCGGTCGTGCATGATCCGGGCCGGCTTGAACTCCGGATTATCGACTGAAACCAGCCGCTCCACCGTGTCCATCCGGTCATCAAGGCGGCGGGCAAGCTGGTAAAGCTCGTCCAGCAGGGCTTCATCGCCGGTGGTCAGCGTGGCGGCGGTTTTCCACCGGGTGATATAGTGCAGGATGATCCAGGGCAGCCCGACAAAGATTGTCGGAACGACGATTACGGCGGTCCAATCCACGGCTTAATTCCCCTTGGTTTCGCTGGTGTTGCCGCTTTGCAGGGCGCGCTTCATTGCTTCGAGTTCTTCATCGATCTTGTCGGCCCCGGCCAGCGCGGCGATCTCGTCCGCCAGGCTGGGCTTGGCAGTGCCATCGGCCAGGCTCAGCGCATCAGCGCGGCCTTCGGCGTAATCGACCCGGCGTTCCAGCTGATCGAACCGCGACATCGCCTCATCCACCCGCTCGCTCGCCAGCAGCGTGCGCAGCTTGACCCGGTTCTCGGCACTTTCTAGCCGGGCAGCGATCGCGGTCTGGCGGCTGCGGGCTTCGCGCAGGCGCGTCTGCAGCTTTTCAATGTCAATCTCATAAGCGCGCAGCGCATCATCGAGCACGGTGATCTCGGTCTTGAGCTGATCGGCCATGTCGCTGGCCTTTTTCTTTTCAACCAAGGCGCCGCGGGCCAGATCTTCGCGATCCTTGCTCAGCGCCAGCTGCGCCTTGTCAGCCCAATCGGCCTGCAATCGGTCCAGCTTTACGGTGTGGCGGTGCATTTCCTTTTGATCGGCGATCGTGCGCGCCGCGCTGGCGCGGACCTCGACCAGCGTTTCCTCCATTTCGAGGATGATCATGCGGATCATCTTGGCCGGATCGTCTGCCTTATCCAGCAGCTCGTTGAAATTGGCGGCGATGATATCACGAGTGCGCGAGAAAATGCCCATCCAGGGAACTCCAGTGGTGGGAGTGGGGGAACGACGGAGGCGTTCAACCTCTCTATCGAAGCGGGAAGTGCGGCGGGCATCGGCCCGGCCAGATAGAAATTCAGGGGTCTGGAACTCGGGGGTCAGAAATTCGGGGGTCTGGGCCGGAGCGCCCGGGTGACGGTGGGACTGGGTACCGCCAGCGGGGGTCTCGGAGCGTTCCGGCCCAAGGGGTTTGAAGGGATCGTTCACCACAGCGGTCAAGCCTGCTGCGCCGGGGGGGCGCTGCTCAGCGCGAACAGCGGCGCGCTATCCAGTTGCTGGGCCAGCACGAAAATGTTCATCGACAGCACCGCCGCAACGCTGGCGAAGATTGCCTTGTCGAGCTTGCTGGATTTGCGCAGAGCCTGGATGTTCATGGCTTTACCTCGTAGAACTTTCGCCGGAGTGGCGGTTGTTCATCATT
>JAYVKX010000271.1:0-8913 GCA_043768005.1 Novosphingobium sp.
TGGCAACTGCGGCCTGCGGATCAATCTTGCGCTCTGCCGCGCGGCGCAGGAAATCGAGCCGCATATGCTGGAAATCGCGGGCGAGGCCATTGACCAGCAGGCGCTCCCACGGATCGGATGGCCGCATCCGTTCAGCAGTCTGCTGCGCCCAATCCAGCCCCAGCCGTGTGCCGATATCGGTAAACGCACTGGTTAGCACTGCGGCGGGGGTTCCGCTCTGGCGTGAGAGCATGGCAAGGCCGATCACGCCGTCAATATCATAGAGATGTGCAACCATTGAGCCAATCGATGCAGGCACGCCGCCCAAAGTAAAATCGGCGCACAGCCGGTCTGAATGCGTTTTGGCCTCGGCTGAAAGCAGCGCGCCAGTGGCGTTGGAAAGCTCTGTCACCCCGGCAGAAAGCTGCGCGATCATCCGGGCGGGCTCCGCCTGTCCGCCGCTCACCCGCAAGAGATCGACCATATGGGTAACCATTGCGGCGGCAGCGCGATCAAACAGCAGAATCCGGGCAGCTTCGGGCATGGCTGCGGTTTCGATTCGCTGCCAGATCGGGCCCATCCCGAGCAGAATTTCAGCGGTGACGAAGGCTGCGGTTACTTGCGCCAGCGTGGCACCTTCTTCTTCGACCAGCTCGAACGGATGGATCAGCCCCAGCCGGTTGACCATCCGGTTGGCAAGCTTGGTGGCGATGATTTCGCGGCGCAGCCGGTGGCTCAGGATATCGTCCCGGTACTTGATCCGCATCGGCGCGGGGAAGGCGGCCAGCAGCTCGTCAATCAGCCCCGGATCATCCGGCAGGGCGCTGTGTTCCAGCGCATCCTGCAGCACCAGCTTGGTGCTGGACAAGACCACCGCCAGTTCTGGCCGGGTCAGCCCGCGGCCATCGGCGGCGCGGCGGGCCAGCACATCGCTGGCCGCCAGACCTTCGGTTTGACGGTCCAGCTGTCCGGCTTCTTCCAGCGTTTCGATCAGCCGCAAATGCGATGCGGTGGCCGCTGCTCCGCCCGCTTCGGCAATCGATAGCGCCAGCGCTTGCAACCGGTTATCCTCCAGCACCAGCGCCGATACCTCGTCGGTCATCGATACCAGCAGGGTTACCCGGCCCGGTTCGGTCAGCCGCCCGGCGCGCTTGGCCGAGGCCAGCGCGATCTTGATGTTGACCTCATTATCCGAACAATCGACCCCGGCGGAATTATCGATGAAATCGGTATTGATCCGGCCACCGCCCGCGTTCGTGCTGGCCAGTGAAAACTCGATCCGACCCGCCTGGGTGCAGCCCAGATTTGCGCCCTCGCCAATCGCCCGGGCGCGCACATCGCCGCCATCGATCCGCAGCGCATCATTGGCCGGATCACCCACCGCCACGTTGTTTTCGGCCGCAGACTTTACATAGGTACCAATCCCGCCAAACCACAGCAGGTCGATCTGACTTTTGAGGATCGCGGTAATCAGGCTGTCAGGATCGATCGTCTCAGCCGCGGTCCCCAGCATGGCGCGCACTTCAGCGCTGAGCGGAATTTCCTTGAGGCTGCGGGCAAACACCCCGCCGCCTTTGGAAATCAGCGCCTTGTCATAATCTTCCCAGCTTGATCGCGGCAGCGCGAACATCCGCGCCCGCTCGGCCCAGCTTTTGGCGGGATCGGGCATGGGATCAAGGAAGATGTGGCGGTGATCGAAGGCGGCGACCACCTGCAGCGCCTTGGACAGCAGCATGCCATTGCCAAACACATCGCCCGACATATCACCGCAACCGGCCACGCGGATGGTCTGGGTCTGCACATCCACGCCCAGTTCCAGGAAGTGGCGCTGAACCGACAGCCATGCGCCCTTGGCGGTGATCCCCATCGCCTTGTGGTCATAGCCCTTTGAGCCACCACTGGCGAAGGCATCATCCAGCCAGAAATCATGGTCTTCAGCGATGGCATTGGCGGTGTCGGAAAAACTTGCCGTGCCCTTGTCGGCGGCAACCACGAAATAGGGATCCTCACCATCGCGGATCACCACCGCCTTGGGATGGACCACTTTCCCGCCCACGATATTATCGGTGACCGAAAGCAGGGTGCGGATGAACAGCTTATAGCTTTCCTTGCCCTCGGTCAGCCAGCCCTCACGGTCGCGGACCGGATCGGGCAATTGCTTGGGATAGAACCCGCCCTTGGCCCCGGTTGGCACGATCACGGCATTCTTGACCCGCTGGGCTTTCATCAGCCCAAGCACTTCGGTGCGGAAATCGTCGCGCCGGTCAGACCAGCGCAGGCCGCCGCGCGCCACCGGCCCGGCGCGCAAATGAATGCCTTCCATGCGGCGTGAATAGACGAAGATTTCGCGCCATGGCACCGGACGGGGCAAGCCCGGGACAGCCGAGGAATCAAGCTTGAACGCCAGCGCCTCATCGCCCGCTGCGGCAAAGGCATTGGTCCGCAACATCGCTTCGACCAGCGCCCGGTACTGGCGCAGCAGCCGATCATCATTGATCGCGCTGACGGCAGAAAGCCCATCGCGGATCCGGTTTTGCGCGCGGGCCTCGGCAGCAGCGCGATCCTCAGGAAAGGCTGGATCGTGGCGAGCGGTGAACAGCGCGATCAGCGCATGGGTGACGCCCGGCGCATGCTGCATGGCATCGACCACTGTGTAAATACCAAAGCCCATTCCGGCCTGACGGAGATAGCGGAACCAGGCACGCAGCCAGCCCGCCTCTATCGCCGAAAGCGCGGTGGCGGTAATCAGCCGGTTGAACGGATCATCCTCTGCCCGGCCATTGAGCACGGCGGCAATCGCTCCCTCGATCGCCTCGGCGCGCAGCATCAATCCGGCAACATCCTGGCCCGCCGGAATGGCCAGCAGGAAATCGTGGATCGTGCCCAGCGGGCCGTCTTTGGCAATCAGCGAGGTTGGCAGATCCTCGATCACCTTGAAGCCGAAGTTTTCCAGCGCAGGCACCGCATCCGACAGCGCCAGAGTGCCGCTGCGCTGATACAGCTTGAGGCGAAGCGTGCCCGCTGCATCAGCGGCCAGCTGATGCAGCCGTGCGCCCCGCCGCGGCCCGGCCTCACCTTCACCCGCCAGATGGCGCAGCCGGGCGATATCAAGCGCGGCTTCAGCGGCACCATAGGCCGCGCGATAGGCTGGCGGGAAGGCTTCGGCAAAGCGGGCAGCGATGGCGGCGGCCCGGCCCGGCTCTTCACTGGCGGCAATTTCGCTTTCGACCGCTTCGGGCCAGCCGCGCACCATTGATTGGAGCACCGCATCAAGCGCGGCCTCATCGGCGTTGTTGTCACCATCGCGAATGTCCAGAACGAAGCGGAGCAGCGCCAGATTATTGCCCTCAACCTGCAGGCTCCAATCAAGCAGGCGTGAACCGGTCGCCTGGATCAACATCTCTTCGATCAGCAGCCGCAGCGTGGTCGATAATGCATCGCGCGGCAGCCACACGAAGGCGAACAGATGGCGCTCCAACGGGGCTTTGACCAGCGCGAGGCGCGGACGGGGCCGATCGATCAGGCTCATCATCGCCGTGGCAATCCGTTCAAGATCGGCATCCGAAAATCCGATCAGCAGATCATGCGGCAGCGCGGTCAACGCATGAACCAGCGCCTTGCCGGCATGGCCTGAAGGGTTGAACCCGAACTTGGTCATCAGCTCGGCCAATCGCGCCCGCATCCTGGGAATGCGATCAGGGGCTGCAGCCAGCGCCGCGCTGGTCCAGACCCCGACATGGACAGACAGGGCGGCAATCTTGCCATCCTCGATCACTGGCAGGATGAACAGATCCAGCGGCACCCGGCGATGAACCTGGCTGATCAAATTGGATTTGATGATCAGCGGAACCTGGGTGTCAGACTGTTCTAAGCCATCGAACCACGCAAAGGCCCGGTCGAAAGAGCTAGGCGCCAGCACTGCCTTTGCACTTTTGGTGCAGATGCCAAGCGTCTCGCTCTGGCTGCCATCGCGGCGGCGCTGCACGTGGCCAAGCTGGGTCAGCATCCCGTCCTTGAACCACTGGAGCAAGGCCTGTTCTTCCGCATCGCAAAGCTTGGCCGCATCAGCCGCCATTTCGTCCTGCATCTGCGGCCAATCGCGCACTGCGGCACGCACATCACCCAGCGTGCTGCGCAGCGCGCTTTCCAGCTGACGCCGGGCCCGTGCATCGCCCCGTCCGGTTTCAAGATAGACCATCGATTCGTGCTGTTCACCAGCCGCATCGCCATCAAGAATCGCGATCAGCCTGCCATCATCATCGCGGCGCACCGGGACCACCGGGTGGACCAAACGGTTGATCGCAAGCCCCTGCGAGGCGACCGCGGCTGCGATTGAATCGACCAGAAACGGCATATCATCATTGATCACCGCGATCCGCATGAAGCGTTCTGAAGCAGTGCCAGAGATTGATTCGAGCGCAAAAGCCGGCTCGCCGCCGCTGCGTTGCGCTGCTGCTGAAACGACGAATTCTGCGGTGCTGGCCAGACCAGCTGCGGCAAACGGCGTGTCGCCGGGCAGCAGGGAATCGGCGAGACGTGCGGCGAGAAGTTTGGCCAGGGGACTCATACGGGCGGCTTTCAAACTCATCGCTTGCGCTTTCCTTCCGGCCTGGTGACGGCCAGTTACTGCTGGTTATTATATTGCTGTATTCAGTGCTATTAATACGCATTGTACGAGGAGCAGCGCGCCGCCGCAACCTGTTTGACCCTAGGGAAACGGACCTAGACCAGCGCTGCTGTTCCCAACGCCTCCATCGTCAGCGCCAGCGAATGCCGCCGCGCCGCCGGATCGAAAGTTGCCCCCGCCAAGATCAGCTCGTCCGCCCCGGTCCGTTTGATGAACCGCCCGATCGCCTCGCGAACCGTCGCCGGGCTGCCCACGGCGGCGGCCTGGCGCATATGTTCCAGCATGGCCCGCGCGGGCGGCGGCAGGCTTTCGCGGTAGCCGGGCACTGGCCGCTGCAGCTTGCCGGGGTTTCCGCTGCGCAGCGCCACAAAGCTTTGGTCCATCGATGAGGCAAGCAGCGTAGCCTCGGCATCGCTATCGGCCGCAATCACCGTCATCGCGGCCATGACATGCGGCTGGGCGAGGGTTTCCGAAGGCCGGAACTGACGGCGATACACTGCCAGCGCCGCGTCCAGATGATCGGGCGCGAAGTGCGAGGCGAAGGCAAATGGCAGCCCCAGCGCCGCTGCCAGCTGCGCGCCGAACAGGCTGGAGCCCAAGATCCACAGCTGCGGCCGCGCGCCCAATCCAGGGGTGGCTGTCAAGGGCAGCGCAGGCTCGCCCGTGAACAGCGCGCGCAGCTCGGCCACATCCTGCGGGAAATATTCCGAAGCGCGCATCAGATCCTTGCGCAGCGCCTGTCCGATCCGCCCATCCGCCCCGGGCGCACGGCCCAGACCCAGATCGATCCGCCCGGGAAACAGCGCATCCAGCGTGCCAAATTGCTCTGCGATCACAAACGGGTTGTGATTGGGCAGCATGATCCCGCCCGATCCGATCCGGATGGTGGTGGTCGCCTGCCCGAGATGCGCCAGCACCACGGCGGTCGCCCCGCCGGCAATACCGTCCATCGCGTGATGTTCCGCCACCCAGTACCGGTGGTATCCGGCAGCCTCGGCGGCCTGTGCCAGCAGCGCGGCCTGTGCCAGCGCTTCGCTCACGGTTCCGCCCTCGCGGATGGGGATCAGATCAAGGACGGAAAGCTTGGTCACCTGCCCACCGGTGTAGGAGCCGGGGGGAGTTGGTCAAGATATGCCTTGGCAGTTTTGGCCTCGTCGCTTTTCGGCGAAACCTCGATCACCGATAACCAGCTTCGTCGCGCCGCCTGGATGCGGCCAGACAGCACCGCGATCACCCCCGCCTCCAGTCCGATCTGGGGATCGACCGGCATCAGTTCTGCCGCGTGTTCGATCTGCGATTGCGCCTCGCCCAGCCTGCCCAGCCGCCGCGATAGCGTGGCCGAAAGCAGCCAGCCAGCCGGGTTGGCGGGGCTGGCTAAGCGCCCTTCGGCCAGCGCCGCATCGGCATCAGTCTCGCGCTTCAAGGCGACCAGCGCGCGCGAGCGGTCGATTGCAATATCGCCTGCCAGCTCGCCCCGGCTTGCCGCCAGCGCATCGACATGGGCGGCAAGGAAAGTCGCATCGGCGCGCGCAAAGTCCTGCTGGTCAAGCGCGGCGAGCCCGGCCATGGCCCCGAGCGAACCCTTGCGCCCGCGCTCATTGGCGGCGGCTGCATCGCGGGCGGCGACAAATGCCGCCTCCGCCTCGCTCCACCGGCCAAGGTAATTGTCGGCAATCCCGATGCAGTGCTGCGGATCGGCCCGCTCGGCACCCTTGGCCTGCGCCAGCCAGCCTTCGCCCGCCTCGATCGCGGCAAGCGGATCGGTTCCGGCCAAGGCGAGGCATTCCTGCAAACGGGCTAGCGCGATCGGCGCTGCACTGCCGTTGGCCCGGCGCAGTGCAAGCGGGGCAGAGGGCAAGGCCGGGGCTGCGCCGGGGGAGACCATCGGACCCGGCGCAAGCAACGGACTGGCCTGGGCGAGCAGCAGGGAGGCAAGGATCGACATGGAAAATCTCCGGTCAGGCAGAGCCAGCCAGCGCCGCGATGCTGCGCAGGATCAGCGCAATATCGTCGGGCCGCGACAGGCGATGGGTGCCGTCCTTGACTAGGGCCAGCTGAACATCCGCCGAACGCAATTGCCGCAAGAGCCGCAGCGAAATCTCCCACGGCACATCGCTATCGGCCTGGCCGTGGATCAGCCTGACCGGGCAGGACAGCGCGATCGCGCCATCCAGCACCCGGTTTGCCTCGCCATCCGCCCACAGTCCGGGGTAGGTCGGGCTGGGTTCCGGGCCATAAGGGTTGTCTTCAAACACCGTCTCGCCCCGGCGCAGCAGCGCCTTCTGCGCCGCGTCATATCCCCAATTGGTGAAGTCCGGGGCGGCGGCAATTCCGATCAGCCCGGCCAGCCGCTGCGGTGGCAGCGCCAGCCCAACCAGTAGCATCAGCCAGCCGCCCATGGATGAGCCGATCAGCACTACCTCACCTGTGGGGCAATAGGTCTCGATCAGCGCCAGCACCTCGTCGCGCCAGCGGCTCAGCGTGCCGTCTGCAAAACCACCATCGCTTTGCCCGCAGCCTGAATAATCCAGCAACAGGCAGGCGCGGCCCTGCGCCGCCGCCCAATCGAACACGGCGCAGGCCTTGCTGCCACCCATGTCAGACATATAGCCGGGCAGAAACACCAGCGCCGGACCAGTACCGGCGGTGTAGCGAAAGGCGATCCGCCGCCCGCCGGGCAAGCAATGAAACTGCACTTCGCTCATCTGAAACATCCTGCAACCATAACTGTATTTCCTGAGGCTTGAACTGTGCGCGGGCGACCGCACCGGCGCAAGGCGATTGCTCTGGGCTGCATTGTGCTTACACATCATTGTTGGAAAAGGAGATTGCCGATGGTTTCTGCGCCGCCCCCAGCTTTCCAGATACCTGCCCCCCAGTTATCCACCCCGCCGATGCTGGCAACCGATCGGCGCGGAGTGTTGAAAGTGGGTCTGATCGGTCTGGCCGGGATCGCTGCTCCGCTGGTTGCGCAGGATAGCGCGCAAGGGTTTACCCACGGCGTTGCGAGCGGGGAGCCCGGGCCGACGCAGGTGCTGCTATGGACCCGCCATGTTGGCCCGGTCGCCGGCAGCGGCGAAACCAAGCTTAACTGGGAAATGGCAGAGGACATCGATTTCGCGCATATTACCGCCATCGGCGAAGCACTGGCCTCGCCAGAGCGGGATTTCTGCGCCAAAGTCATGGCAACCGGGCTGCTGCCGGGGCGTTGGTATTATTACCGCTTCATCGCGCCTTCGGGCGAGCAATCGCAGATCGGGCGGACACGGACTTTGCCGGTGGGCAAGCTTGCGCGGTTCCGCATCGCGGTATTCACCTGCGCCAACTTCGCCTTCGGCTGGTTCAACGCCTATGCCCATGCGGCCGAGGTGGGTGATTTCGATCTCGCGGTCCATCTGGGCGATTATTATTACGAATATTCGCGCGGCGAATATCCCAGCGCCAAGCAGGCCCTTGCCGAACGGGTGCTGTGGCCCGCCAATGAGGCGGTGTTGCTGGCCGATTATCGGCAGCGCCATGCCACCTATCGCGCCGATGCCGATCTGCAGCGGCTCCACCAGCTGTTTCCGATGGTGGTGATGTGGGACGATCACGAAATTGCCAACGACACCTGGAAAGATGGGGCAGAGAACCACCAGCCGGGCAGCGAAGGCGATTGGGCGAGGCGCAAGGCCGCGTCCGAACGGGCCTGGCGTGAATGGCTTCCCGTATCGGATCAAGATTGGGCGAGCTATGAAATCGGCGATCTGGCCACGCTGTTTCGGCTGGAAACCAGGCATGTGGCAAGAACTGAGCAGCTTAGTTTCAGCAAGGTGCTGGCAGGCATCGCGCCGGATCAAGCCGAAGCTGCGCTTGCCACGTTTCGTGATGGGGCTTGGCGTGATCCATCGCGGACCTTGCTGGGGGAGCGGCAGGAAGCCTGGCTGGCCGAAGGGCTCAAAGCCTCGGTCCGGGCCCGCAAACCTTGGCAAGTGCTGGCCCAGCAAGTCATCATCGGTGAGCTGGCCATGCCGGATATCGTCAGCGAGGGACTTTCGGCCAAGGCTCCCGACTGGCTGCGCCGCCGGATCGAACCGATGATTGCAGCCAGCCACGTCGGGCTGCCGCTCAACATGGATGCCTGGGATGGCTATCCCGCCGCGCGCAACCGGCTTTATCGCTCGGCACTGGCAGCGGACGCCAATCTGCTGGTCCTTTCGGGCGATAGCCACAACGCATGGGCCTTCGATCTGGATCATCAGGGCGAACGGATCGGGGTGGAAATGGCGGCCCACAGCGTCACCTCACCGGGCGCGGAGAACGATCTG
>JAYVKX010000272.1:0-6327 GCA_043768005.1 Novosphingobium sp.
CGGCAAGGCACAGACGGCTGCGGAACAATTCCGCTCTGCTGCCGTTGTCGCTGCGAGGCTGCTGTGCCTCGGCCGCACGGAGGAGAGAGCCATGCACCGCGAAGGCGAAGAGGTTCACATCGAAACCGACGAAGCGCGTGGCGGCGCAACGCTGAATGTCATGCGGTATGTGCTGGTAATCAGCCTGTTTCTGGCCATTGCGGCGCTGTCATTCATCTGGATGACCGCCGCCAGCAACAGCGATCAGCCGCGTCCGATTGGCGACATCAGCGGACAGGCCCCGCCGCGCGGCTAGAAGCTCTGCGCGGCTAGCAGCTCTGCGCAGCTAGAAACTCGTCGGGTTTTCGATCGGCGGATCGCTGCGATGCGCTGCCGAATAGGCTTCGGCGGCTTGCATCACCCGCATCATGTTGCCGCTGCTGAGCTTTTGCAGATCGGCCTGTGACCAGCCGCGCCGGGCAAGTTCGGTGAACAGCGCCGGATAGGCCGCAACATCGCCAAAACCCTGGGTGGTATCGCTCATCCCGTCAAAATCGCCGCCAAGTCCGACGTGATCGACCCCGATCCGGCGAGCGATATAATCGACATGATCGGCCAGCTGCGCCAGTGTGGCGGCAGGCTTGGGATTGGCCTGTTCCCAAAACTTTAGCGCGGGTGCCACTGCCGCCGGATTGCCGATATACACCGCTGCCAGCCGGGCCGCTTCACCGGCCTGTGCGGCATTCCAGCTGCGCACCGCTGCGCTGACATAGCCCGTCGCGCTGACCACCATCACGATCCCGCCGTTGGTCTTGACCCGGTCCAGCACCGCATCGGAAACATTGCGCGGATGGCCCACCACTCCCGCCGCGCCCGAATGGCTGAAAATGACTGGAGCCTTGGCCGCATCCAAGGCATCGAGCATCGTCGCCTCGGCCACATGGCTCAGGTCAACCAGCATCCCCAGCCGGTTCATCTCGCGCACCACATCGCGGCCAAAATCGGTCAGTCCGCCGTGGACCGGGGCATCGGTAGCACTATCCGCCCAAGGCGTGTTCTTGAAATGGGCCAGCGTCATATAGCGCGCACCGAGGGCATACATCTGGCGCAATACCGCCAGCGAGCTGCCGATCGAATGGCCCCCCTCGATCCCCAGCAACGAGGCAACGCGGCCCTGCCGCTGGGCGGCGGCAACTTCGGTGGAACTGGTGGCAAGCATCAGCCCATCGGGGTTGCGCGCGATCAGCCGCTTCATCACGTCGATCTGCTCAAGTGTGCCTTGCACTGCCAGGGGTTCAGGCAGATCGGCACTCATATAGATCGACCAGAACTGCGCCCCGACCCGGCCTTTGCGCAGCCGGATCAGATCAGTATGCATCGCCGCTCGCTGCTGGGCGGGATCGGCGGTGTTGCTGGTATCGCGGAAATCGAAACTGGCGATCATGTTCTTGTGCCGTTCGCGCAGCTGTTCGGGCACATCATTGTGGCCATCCCACACTGGCGCGGCCTTCAAGGCAGCTTCGGCCACCGCTTCGGGCGGCTTTGCTGCCGGCGGCCCAGCCCCGATCAGCAGAGCAGCACCAGTAAGCATGAACAAGCGCCGCATCGGCAAATTCCTTCGCAATTCCAATTACACCCAGCTTAGCCTCAGCACACAGCGATAGCCAAGCCTATGGCGGGCAGATGCTGCAAAATCCTGTGCGGGATAGCCTTGCTCCCAGTCCGGTCGCAACCGAGCTGAGGGTAAAGCACTGGCCAGCCGCGCTGCTGCCTGCCAAGGACAGACCATGAGCGATGATGATTATGTCTATGATGAGGACAGCGGCGAATGGCTCCCGGCCTTGGAACTTGCCGCCAAGCGCGCGGCTGCCGATACGGTGGAAGTGCGCGATTCTGTCGGCAATCTGTTGGCCGATGGCGATTCCGTCACCCTGATCAAGGATCTTGAGGTCAAGGGCGCGGGCCGCACTTTGAAGCAGGGCACGGTGATCAAATCGATCCGGTTGACAGGCGACGCCCAGGAAATCGACTGCCGGTTTGACGGGATCAAGGGTTTGGTTCTGCGCGCCGAATTCGTCAAGAAACGCTAAGCTACCCGGGGCAGGCGGCGCAGCATCGCCAGCGCGGCAAGGCCAAATACGGCGGCGATGATAAACGCCGCTCCGGGGAAATGCACCGGCGCACGCGGCCCGGAAAAATAGGCCATCGGCGCGGTTAGCAGCAGCGGGCCAAGGATCGATCCGATCCCCATGATCATCGCGGAAATCCCCTGCACCTCGCCCTGCGTTTCAGGCGTTGCCCGGCGGGACATCAGCGCCATCAGACTGGGCTGCACCAGCGATTGCAGCGCGATAAACGCCAGGAGGGCAAAGGCCAGCGCGGTTGAGCTGGTAAAGGCATAGGCCGCAAATCCGCACGTCGCCGCGATCAGCCCGACGGTCGCCGTATCACGCTCACCCAGCCGCTTGACTGCAGGGCCGGTGATGAAAGTCTGGCTCAGCGCGATGACGATGCCCACCCCTGCCAGGCTAAGCCCGATCATCCGGTCAGACCAGCCAAGTTGGGCAATCCCCCAGAAGCTCCAGGTCAGCGGATAGACCAGGCTGGCGATCTGCCACAGCAGCAGCACCACCGCGACCCGGGTCATTTCAGGGGTTGCCCGCAAGATCCGCCATGCCCCCAGCGGATTGGCCCGGGCAAGTGTGAACGGGCGGCGGTTCTCAGGTTTGAGCGTATCGGGGAACACGAACCACCCGTACAGGAAATTGGCAAGCGCCAGTGCCGAGGCCAGATAGAACGGCGCGCGCGGACCATAGACGGCCAGCATTCCGCCGATCGCTGGCCCTGCGATGAACCCCACCCCGAACGCCGCGCTAACCAGCCCGAAGGTCCGCGCGCGGTCCTCGGGCCGGGTAATATCCGCCAGCGCCGCCTGCGCCGGGGCATAGCTGCCCCCCAGCAGCCCCGAAACCACCCGGCCCAGAAATACCAGCGGCAGGCTTTGCGCCAATGCCAGCAGCAGATAATCCAGCGCCAGCCCGCCCAGCGCGATCAGCAGCACCCGGCGGCGGCCATAAGCGTCCGAAAGATTGCCCAGCACCGGTGCCGCCAGAAACGCCGCAATCGCCATCGCCAGCCCCATCCATGCGCCCAGCGCGATGGTGCGGTCCAGCGTCAGCCCGCCCAGCTGCATCAGCAGCCGCGGCAGCACCGGCATGATCAGCCCGAACCCGATCGAATCGATGAAGATCGTGACCAGCACAAAGGCCACCGCATGGCGGCTGACGGGCGGCGGGGATGGCAAAGGAGACAGATCGGCAGCACTCATCTCCGCTCCATTACACGCGCACAGAGGCGCGCAAAGCAATCCTGCTTTCTATCCCCGGCCCGAAAGCCTAGCCTGCCGCCCGGGTATCCACCCACCGGAGACGAGCCATGGCCAAAAGCCAGAAGAAATCGAGCAAGGAAGTGCGCAAGCCCAAGGCCGAAAAGCCCAAGAAACAGAATGCGTCCAACCCGTCGCAAAAGCCCGGCGTGCTCCCCGGACTGGAAAATATGAAGCGGTAATGGTCGGGCCAGCTCTACTGCGCCCGTCAGCTACCCATCCATCAGCACGATATCCCAGCGATAGCGCCCTGCACTCACCGCTTCTGCGATTGAGGTTGGCGCACCATCGCCCAGCCCCTTGTAAAGCTGGTCCTTGGCGTTGGCCGGGGCTTCCTCGGGAAAATACATCTGGGCGATCAACCGCTCATCTCGGCCCCGGATATCGAAGTGGATATGCGGAGAGCGCTGCCCGATCGGCGAAGCATAGGACGCCGGCTTGATCGTGATAATCCGCCATTCCCCCTCGCGCGAGGTGGTGACGCTGGCATAGCCCTGGAAATCGGGATCGAGCGGCATCGCCGATTGCTCATTGGCATGGGCATAGCGCCCGGCTGCGTTGCACTGCCACAGTTCGAGCTGCGCACCCCGGATCGGCTTGCCATAGCGATCAAGCACCCGGCCTGTCACCTCGATCACCTCACCTTTGGCGCGGTGCTTGTGGCCCTTGAGCTGGGTCATATCCCAATCATTTTCGGCCAGACGGCGGATCGGATAAAACGGCCCGAGCGGTGATCCTGCGGTCAGCACAGGCGCTGCGAACGCCCCTGGTGCCGCGACCAGCGAGGCCAGTGCCGCCCCAGTGAAACCCCGACGGCTCAGTTGTGATAATGAATTGTCCAAGGCACACTTCCCCAATTAACAGTGAGCGACCTCTATGCCACAGATGTTATGACAGTATTCGAGGTCTGGCCATGAAAAACTGTGAGCATGATCAGACGGGCTTGAACTGGTTTGGCCGACGTGCTTGTTTAAGATGAATGGCTTTGTGGAGGTTCGATGCCGTCCGAAATCGTCGCCCTGATCGACAAACCTTGGCTGCTAGCGGCGGTGCTCGCCGTGGGTGCAGTTTGTGGGATCATCGTCGAACGCTTTGTCGAAGGCCAGAATAGCGCTGAGCGGCGCGCCTATTGGCAGGGGCGTAACGCTGGCGGTAAGCGCGGCTGGGGCAATCTGGCGCAGTTCAAGGCGGTGCCGCTCAAAGGCACGGCAGAGCGGGCCGCGTTTGATGTGACAGAGCAATTGCGGTTGGTGATGGCGGCAGACTTTCAGTCACGCGCGCTGCTGGGCGCGGGTGAGCGGCGGTTGCTGGCGCACCTCGACAAGATCCTGGCCGAAGAAGCCCCCGGCTGGCGCGCGATGGGGCAGGTTTCGCTGGGCGAAATCCTCGCCAGCGCGGACAAGAACGCCTATTTCGCGATCAATTCCAAGCGGGTCGATCTGCTGATCGTCGATGCCGAATGCCGCCCGCTCCACGCGGTCGAGTTCCAGGGTAAAGGCCACCACCAAAGCACCGCAGCGGCACGTGACGCGGTCAAGAAAGAAGCTCTGCGCCGCGCCGGGATCGGCTACGTCGAGGTAGTCAGCGGCGATACGCCCGCGCATGTGCGGGAGATGGTGCGGCGGCTGGTGGGGCGGGCTACGGGCTAATCGGCATTCCATTCTTGAAACGCGGCGAGGAAATAAATGAACTGTCGCAATTACGGTGCAATTACCTCCAAACTCGGATTACCTTAACAGCGCAGCAATTCCCTCACCCCGCAAATCCCAGCACCAAGGCTAGCGCCTGCTCCACCCGCGCCATGTCCTCTCGGTCGAGGTGACCAATGTGTTGATGCACCTTGTTTGCCCTGACGGTCACGGGAATGTCGGTCATAACGTCCGAAACCTCGCGCAAACCATTCGCTTCGGTCGGTTTGATCCGGACGCGTAGTCGCGATGGCGGTTCGGCAAGTTCACTCGTCGTCGGCAGCAAGACTTGCGTTGGGAGTACCGCATAATCATCCGACTGGATCACCACGTAGGGTCGCGGCTTGGTGCCGAAGCCGGGTCCAGTCGCGATGACCAAATCGCCCCGTCTCACGGTTGGCCGGACTTTGCTTCTTCGCCCGATGGATCGCGATAACTGGGCGCAGGCTCGCTGTCCCAAAGGTCGGCTTGCAGCGCCTCCATTTCAATCCACAAGTCGTCCCACTTGTGGGCCTGCGCCGCCAGAGCGGCAGCATCGGCCTGCACAGCCAAGCGTATTGTGGGATCGCGTAAATCCGGCACCCAGATCTGCTTCGGACGGAGCCCTTGCGCACGCAAGGCAGCGCGTCGCTTGGCCACGCGCTGCGCTCCGGTCAGGCTTTGATGCACACCCATGATCGGTCTCCGTTACATGTAACGTAAGCGCCGTATTGGGAATTGGCAAGAATTTACCCCGCCGGAAGATAAATCTCCCCGCCCTTTTCCTTGAACACCTCACTCATCACAGCCATCCCCGCCTCAGCATCCACCGTCCCGCCTTCCGCCGCAACGAAGGTATCCACACCCGCATTCTGCTTCGCCGCGAAATCGCGCACTTCTTGCGTGATCTTCATGCTGCAGAACTTTGGCCCACACATGCTGCAGAAATGCGCGGTTTTGGCGCCTTCGGCGGGCAGCGTCTGATCGTGGTATTGTTCCGCCGTATCCGGATCGAGCGAGAGGTTGAACTGATCGCGCCAGCGGAATTCGAAGCGGCTGCGGCTCAGCGCATCGTCGCGCAGCTTGGCCGCCGGATGCCCCTTGGCCAGGTCAGCCGCGTGGGCGGCGAGCTTGTAGGTGACGACGCCGACTTTCACATCATCCCGGTCGGGTAGGCCGAGGTGTTCCTTGGGCGTGACGTAACACAGCATCGCGGTGCCGAACCAGCCGATCATCGCGGCACCAATCCCGCTGGTGATGTGATCGTAGCCCGGCGCGATGTCGGTGACGAGCGGC
>JAYVKX010000273.1:0-2877 GCA_043768005.1 Novosphingobium sp.
GATGTCATGGTTCTCGATGCTGTTCGGCGCGGGCATGGGAATTGGCCTGGTGTTCTACGGCGTGGGTGAGCCGGTGACCCATTTCGCCTCGTCGCTGGCGGGCGGAGCGGGCGCACCCCTGGGCGGAGCGGCGGGCGATCCCGCTGCCGCGCGGAGCCTGGCCATGGCCGCGACGATCTTCGACTGGTCGCTCCACCCATGGGCGATCTTCGCGGTAACTGGCCTCGCATTCGCGGTTTTTGCCTATGATTTCGGCATGCCGCTGTCGATGCGCTCGGCGTTTTATCCGCTGCTGGGCAAGGCAGTGTGGGGCCGCATGGGCGATGTGATCGAAGTGCTGGCAGTGCTGGCCACGATCTTCGGCCTCGCCACTTCGCTGGGCCTCGGCGCGCAGCAGGCGATGGCCGGGATCACCTTCCTCTATGGCGTTACCAGCACGCCGCTGACGATCCTGAGCCTGATCGCGATCATGGCCGGGATCACTTTCCTGTCGGTGCGCGGCGGGATTGATCGGGGAATCCGGATCCTGAGCGAGGTCAATATGTGGGTGGCGGTGGCGCTGCTGGTGTTTGTCATGACAACAGGTCCGGCGCTGCAATTGCTGAGCGATATCGGCGCCAATATCGCGGACTACCTCAGGCTTTTACCCGCTCTCTCGAACCCGGTCGGGCGCACGGATACCGGCTTCTACAATGATTGGTCGGTCTATTACTGGGCGTGGTGGATCAGCTGGGCCCCGTGTGTGGGGATGTTCATGGCGCGGATTTCGCTGGGTCGGACAGTGCGTGAATTCATTGCCGGGGCGATGATCGCGCCCAGCCTGCTCGGGATCATCTGGCTGACGATCTTCGGTGATGCCAGCATCGCGCAGATCGTGGTGGGCAAGGCCCCGGAACTGGCTGCTGCCTCGCTCGATACGCAGCTGTTCGTGCTGCTCGGCACCCTGCCGCTGGCTCAGATCACCTCGTTCGTGGCGATCTGCCTGATCCTGATCTTCTTTGTGACCGGGTGGGATTCGGGCACGCTGGTGATCGATACCATGACCGCGGGCGGGCGCACCGATACGCCGCTGCGCCAGAAGACCATCTGGCTGCTGGCGGTGGGCGGGATCGGGGTGGTGCTGCTGCTCAGCGGCGGGCTGACCTCGCTTCAGGCCGGCGCGATTGCCACCGGGCTGCCGCTGGCACTGGTGCTGCTGGCGATGTGCTGGGGGACGCTGAAGGGCCTGATGGCGCTTAACCGCCGGGAAGCACCGCATAGTGATGCGTAAGCCAGACGACCGCGCCACAGGCAGCCAGCGCCAGATAGGGTAGCAACCCGGCGCGGCGTTCAACCGGACGTTCCTTGGCGGCGTAGTCTGCCTCAACCACGTTCACCGGAAACACCCCCTTGTCCTGCACATAATGGCGGAACAGGAACACCGGCACGATCAGCGCCGCCGCGATCAGCCCGTTGCGCAGTGTGCCATCGCCCCACACATTCGCGCCCGCCCCCATGAACACCATGTTGAGGAAGCCGAGCCCGGCGGCCAGCGTCAGCAACCAGGTCGGGCAGCGGAACGGGCGTTCCCAGCTGCCACGGTCAATCCGGTGGATCCAGCCGGCCTGCAGATTGAGGAAGTTGAAAATGAAATAGCAGACGTTGGAAATCATCAGCACCGCGAAATAATCGGACGCCAGCAGCAGGATCAAATTGAAGCCCAGATCGGTCCACATCGCCGCCGTCGGCGCGCCGTGCTGGTTGACCCGCGACAGATAGCGCGGCAGCCAGCCATCGACCGAGGCCTGATACAGCGTGCGCGACGAGCCCATCATCGATGTCATCACGATCAGCAGCAGCGCCAGGATCAGCATGGCGATGAAAATATTGGTAATCAGCACCCCACCGCCAACAATTTTCGCCAAAGCCAGCGCCACGCCAGAGCCGTCATAGATCTTGGGATCGAGCATTCCGTCCAGCCCCAGCGAGGCCTGGAACGCCAGCGGAACCAGCGTGAACACCACGATGCACAACAGCCCCGCCGAAAGGATCGCCTTGAACGTATCGGTTTTGGGATTGCTGAATTCGCGGGTGTAGCAGACCGCGGTTTCAAACCCGTAGGTTGACCAGCCCGCGCCGAACATCGCGCCCGCCAGCAGCGTCAGCCCCATCGCATCCCAGCTGCCAAAGCTCATGTGGCCCGCCGCATCGCGGACCATCGGGAGCAGCGGGAACAGGTTTTCAGACGGCAGATCGCCGGTCAGGATCGGGACCAGCCCGACCAGAATCAGCGGTGAAAGGCACACCAGCCCGATGATCTTCTGCGCCGCCGCCGCCCGCGCCGCGCCGTGGTGCTGCAACACAAAAGTCAGCAGCAGAAAGCCGCTGGCCAGGATCGAGACCAGATTGACCCGCAAATGCAGCCCGGTGCGAATGAAATCGAGGTTCAGCAGCTGTATCTGCCACTGGTTGATCGCGGCATCGGGCGCAAACAGGCTGGCCATGACATAGCCCGCACCCAAGCTGGTTCCCAGCGCCAGCACCGGCGACCAGGCGAGCCAGTTGCACCAGACTGAGATTGGCGCGATGAACTTGCTATAGGGCAGCCAGGCCGCCGCCCCATAGACCGATGCCCCGCCGGACTTCTGCGGGTACAACCCGGCAATCTCGGCATAGACGAAGCTCTGCATGAAGCCCATCAGGATCGAAGCGATCCAGATCACCCAACTGGGCTGGCCGATCACCGTGGCGATCCCGCCCATCGTCAGCAGCACACCCGCCGGAACCCCGCTCGAGGCCCAAAAGGCGTCGACCCAGGTCAGCTGGCGGCGCAGCGTTGGGGCCGCGCCGCTTGCTGTGGAAGCTTCCCCGATCATGCCGGTCGGCTCATTCAGCGCC
>JAYVKX010000274.1:0-3271 GCA_043768005.1 Novosphingobium sp.
TTTGCCGCAATGCTCCGCCTGATGCAGCCGCTGCCGGTGCGGGTGGTTGCCACCGCCGCCGTGCGCGAAGCTGGTGATGGGCGCGAATTTCTTGCCGCCGTTTGCGCGATGGGGCTGCCTGCGAAAATCCTCAGCGGCGAGGAAGAGGCGGTGGCCGCAGGCTACGGCGTTATCGCTGCATTGCCCGCAGCAGACGGGCTGGTTGCCGATATGGGCGGGGGTAGTCTCGAACTGGTCCGGGTTGCCACAGGTGAGGTGCATGAGCGGACTTCGCTGCCGCTTGGTGCCATGCGGGTTGCGAGTATTCGCGCCGGGGGCGCCGGACGGCTGCGCCGCACGGTGCGCGCCATGCTGGCGGAACTGGACTGGGCCGGGAGCATTGCGGGCAAGCCGCTATATCTGGTCGGCGGGGCGTGGCGCACACTGGCGCGAGTCCATATGCACCAACACGGCTGGCCGCTGCCGGTGCTGGGCAATTATTCCTTCCCGGCGGCCGATGCGCATACATTGAAGGCGGCCGTGCGGGCGATGGGCACCTTGCAGCTCACCGCGATCCGCGGGGTCAAGCAGGCCCGCGCGCTGCAACTTGATGATGCCGCCGCATTGCTGGCGGCGCTGGTAGCAGAAGCGGGACCGTCCGCAGTGGTTATTTCAGCCTTCGGACTGCGCGAAGGGCTGCTGTATCAGGCGCTTGATCCCGCCATCCGCCAGCGCGATCCACTGATCGAAGGGGTCCGCCACACGGTGGAAGGCCAACTGCAGGTGCCCGGTTATTCAGATGCGCTGCTGGAATGGAGTGACGCGATATTCCCCGCTGAAGTCCCTGCAGTACGGCGACTGCGCCATGCGGCCTGTCTGCTCTATGGCACCGGCTGGGCCTCCAGTCCCGATTTCCGGGCGCTGGGGGGGGAAGAGCTGGCGCTGCACGGCAATTGGATCGGAGTGGACGGGCCGGACCGCGCCGCGATGGCAATGGCGCTGCATGTGGCGCTGGGCGGGGATCCACAAGCGCCGCCTGCGATCCTGGGTCAGCTGGCTAGCCACGCGCAGCTGGAGCGCGCGCAAGGGTGGGGTTTGGCCATGCGACTGGCCCAGCGGCTGAGCGGCGGGGCGCCCGCAGTGCTGGCCGCGCTGCCCCTGTCGCTTGCCCCGGACGGCGCGGTGGTGCTGGGGGTACCGCGCAATGTCGCCGGGCTGGTCGATGCCAACGCCTTGCGGCGGCTGACCCGTCTGGCGCTGTCGCTGGGGCGTGAGGGCAGGACACAAAGTCTGGCCGACGTGGCTTATACACCGGAAAATCAGCCGGGTTGAGGTGGACGGCGCGCGCCAGCTTGGGCATTAGGCGCTCAACATGTGGCAGCTCTACCAATTTCCCCTTTGCCCGTTCAGTCGCAAGGTCCGCCTGCTGCTCAGCGAAAAGGGCGTCGGCTATGAATTGTGGCGCGAGAACCCGTGGGAAGGGCGCGACGAATTTCTCGATATGAATCCGGCCGGGCGCACTCCAGTGCTGCACGATCCGGCCAAGCCGATGACCCTGGTCGATAGCCGCGCGATCTGCGAATATTTTGAAGAGACGATCGACAAAAACCCGATGATCAACGGCACCGCCGCCAATCGCGCGGAAATCCGCCGGCTGGTTGCGTTGTTTGACGAGAATTTTTTTGGCGATGTCACCGGGCCGCTGCTGCATGAACGGATGAAAAAGCGGTTGGTGATGCGCCAATCGCCCGATTCCCGGGTGCTGCGCGAGGCGATGAAGCTGGCGCATGAGCATCTTTACTACATCGATTATCTGATCGATCACCGCCCCTGGCTGGCGGGCGCAACGATGAGCCTGGCAGACCTTGCCGCAGCGGCGCAGATCTCGGTCGCGGATTATCTCGGCGGGATTGACTGGTCGAGCCATGAACAGGCGCGCGGCTGGTATTCGGTGTTCAAAAGCCGCCCCAGCTTCCGCCCGCTGCTGTCGGAACGGATGGAGGTGATCCAGCCGCCCAGCCATTATGCAGACGTAAACGCGTAAGCTATTTCGCGGAGGCCCCGCCGCCAAACCGCCCATGTTTGCGGTAACGCACCATCCAGCGATTCAGGAACAGCCCCAGCGGGCGCGGGGTAACGCCAAGCGCCTTGAGGCCCGGAAGTTTGCCCGAGGCGGTGTTGCCGACCTTCAGCAGCTGCCATTGATCGCGGCTGAGCGGCGCGCCGGGCAGCCAGCCGGTCACCAGGGCAAAGCTGCCAGATACAAAGTCATGCAGCGGCACAAATCGCCGCTTACGCCCTTGTGCCGCAGCGATCCGTTGATTGAGATCCAGCATGGTGATCGCCTCGGCACCTGCAATCTCATAAATCTTGCCGCCATGCTTTGCCGGATCCGTCAGCGCATTGGCCGCAGCCGCTGCCGCATCATCGACGAACAGCGGCTGGAGCTGCGCCTGCGGGCCGAACACGGGCAAAGCGGGAAAGGCGGCGATCAGCCCCGCGAACATATTGATGAACTGGTCATCCGGGCCAAACAGCACCGATGGGCGCAGGATTGTGGCCTTGGGAAACGCCGCGATCACCGCCGCCTCGCCGCTGGCCTTGGTCTGTGCATAGGCAACCGGCGATTGCTCATCGGCACCCAGCGCCGAAATATGAACGAAGGCCGCTGCCCCTGCGCTGCGCGCAGCGGCTGCGATCCGCCCGGCGCCGGTGCCTTGGAGCGCATCAAGATTGCCCGCAAAGGCCCCGACCAGATTGACCACCGCATCTGCCCCGGCCAGCGTTCGGGCCAAGTTGTCCGTGTCCGTCACATCGCAGTGCGCGAACTGGATCTGGCCCAGATTGCCCAGCGGCTTCAGCGCGAAAGCGCGTTCGGGATGACGGCTGGCAATCCGCAAGCGGCACCCGCGAGTCAGCAGCTCCTGCGCCAGATGCGCGCCAAAAAATCCGCTTCCACCCAGCAGCACAACCAGCTTGCCGCGCAAATTCCCGTCGCCACCCGCGCTTGCCATTACTGAAACCTTGCCTTGAGAAATTCACCGGAAGCTCGCCCATGCCACACCCGCCTGCGCCTGCGCAACGGGCGATGGCGGGGAACTTGGCAACTAATCGCCGATCACCAGCGGCGAAGCGTTGACACCACCCCCACCCCCGGCTATCGGCCCGCTCCTACCCCGCATCATGGACTTCACCATGATGCACCGTGCCCAGATGGCGGAATTGGTAGACGCACCAGCTTCAGGTGCTGGCGCTCGCAAGGGCGTGGAGGTTCGAGTCCTCTTCTGGGCAC
>JAYVKX010000275.1:0-7214 GCA_043768005.1 Novosphingobium sp.
AGGCCCGAACTGCCCCGGCCAATCCCCAGATTGAGATCGAACCGCGCGCGGAAATCAAGTTTGTCCAGCAGGCGCGGCTGATCGGGCGCGCTGCGCTGCCCCAGCGTCAGATCGAACCGCGTGCCCGGGGAAATTTCGCCCAGCGGAACCGCGGCGGCGACCAGGTCCGTCACCCGCGCAGCATCGCCCGGCGCAACGCCGGCGCGCTGGAGCATCCGGCCAAAACTATCCCCCTGGCCCAGCGTGGTGACCAGCTGGAGGGTGGGCCGTTCGGGCGCATTGGCCAGCGCGGTGAGGCGCGTGGTTGGCCCCATGTGGCGGCCGCTATCCGCGCCAAGCGCCAGCGGCAGGATCATCTGGCTGCGAAATTCATCCCGCTGGCCTGCATCCAGCACCATGCTCGGCGCGGCCTGCAATGCGGAATAATCGGGCCACAACAACAGCGCGGCAACCGCCAGACCCAGCATCGTGCCAAGCCCGCGAAACCAGCGGCGGCTGCCAATATCTTCGGCAAGGTCAGGGGTCCAATCAATCGCTGCAAAATCTCTTTTGAACAGCCGCTGCGACAGGCGATCCACGAGCGCAGGCTGGCCGCCATGCGCCGTCCCGCCAGCTTGGCCAAATTCAACTCGCTCACGCGGCTGGAACCGCGCGGGCGCTTCGATCTGGCCTCCCCACGGAAGATATGCAGCTTGCGCAGAACTCATGCCCCGGCCATGCACCCGTAAGGTTAATCTTGGCCTAATGGCCCCATATTTCCGCGCTTTGGACTAGGCCGGGCGAAGGATTGGGGATGACTTCGCTCCGGCGTATTGCGGCAGTTCATCAGCGCTGCCACATAATCACCGGCGATGGCCCTTCGCTTACCCCATAGCCACATGACTGCTACGCCCCGGCGCGATGCCAATTCGCAGATCAAGGCGGTGCTGGGGCCGACCAACACCGGCAAGACCCACCTCGCGATCGAGCGGCTGTGCGCGCATTCATCGGGCGCAATCGGCTTTCCGCTGCGGCTGCTGGCCCGCGAAGTCTATGACCGGGTGTGTGCGATCAAAGGCGCGAACCGGGTCGCGCTGATCACCGGCGAGGAGCGGATCGAGCCCAAGGACGCCCGCTGGTTGCTGTGTACGGCCGAGGCCATGCCAGTGGGGGCAGATCTGGCCTTCGTTGCCATCGACGAAGCGCAACTGTCCGCCGACCGTGAACGCGGGCATATTTTCACCGACCGTCTGCTCCACGCCCGGGGCCGCGAGGAGACGATGATCCTGGGCTCCGCCACGCTGGAGCCGCTGGTCCGCGCACTGGTGCCCGAGGCCGAGATTGTCAGCCGTCCGCGCTTTTCGACCTTGAGTCATGCGGGCGCGCGCAAGCTGTCGCGGATCCCCCCCAGAAGCGCGATCGTCGCCTTTTCGGCTGAGCAGGTTTATGCGGTGGCCGAGATGCTGCGCCGGTTTCGCGGCGGAGCGGCGGTGGTGATGGGCGCGCTCTCCCCCGAAACCCGCAACAAGCAGGTATCATTATACCAGTCAGGCGAAGTCGATTACCTCGTCGCTACCGATGCGATCGGGATGGGGCTCAATCTTGATATTTCTCATGTCGCCTTTGCCGGGCTGAGCAAGTTCGACGGCCAGTGCCAGCGGCGGCTGACCACGGCGGAAATGGCGCAGATTGCGGGCCGGGCCGGGCGGCACCAGACCGACGGCACCTTCGGAACTTTATCGGGCAGCGGCGGGCACGACAGCGAATTCACGCCGGAAGAGCTCTATGCGATCGAGGAACACCGCTTTGCGCCGCTGACCAAGCTGTTCTGGCGCGAGGCTGAGCCGTGCTTTGACAGTATCGCGCGGCTGATCGCCGATCTGGAAACCCCGCCCGATCGCCCCGAACTTGCCCCCGCGCCCGAGGCGATCGATCTGGCCGTGCTGAAGCGCCTGTCCGAAGAACCTGAGATTGCGGGCACTTTGCGCGGATCGGCACAGGTAAAACGCTTTTGGGAGACGTGCTCGCTGCCCGATTTCCGCCAGCATGGGGCAGAAACCCATGCGCGCTTCGTGGCCCGGCTGTGGCAGGATCTGGCGCGCGGTCATCTGGGGGCCGATTACATCGCCCGCGCGATCAGCGATCTGGATAATCCGGCGGGCGATATCGACACGCTGCAGATGCGGATCGCGGCAATCCGCAGCTGGGCCTATGTCGCGCAGCGCCCCGATTGGGTGCTGGCCCGCGACGAGATGGCCGCCCGCGCCCGCGCTGCCGAAGCGCGGCTGTCCGATGCGCTCCACGCCCGGCTGACCGAACGCTTTGTCAACCGGCGCACCGCGGTGCTGATGAAGAAACTCGGCCCCGATGCAGCGCTGCTCCCGGTTGAGCTGCACGCGGACGAGGTGCGGGTGGATGGCGAGCCGATCGGGTATCTGACGGCCTTCCGCTTCAAGGTGGATCCGCTGGCGCGGCTGGCCGACCGCAAGCTGCTGCTGGCTGCTGCCGAACGCCATTTGCCCGCTTTGCTGGCCCAACGCGTAGATGCGCTTGAGGCAGCGCTGCGTGCGGGCGAACCCGGGCTGGCACTGGCGGGCAGCGCGATCATGTGGGAGGGCGAGCGGATTGCGCTGGCTGTGCCGGGGCGCAGCACGCTGCAACCAAAGGTGAAAGCCGATTTCTCGCTCGGGGCGCTGCCGGCCGAGGCGCGGGCGCGGCTGCTGGAGCGATTGGGGGACTGGCTGGGGCAAACCCTGGCAGTGCTGGAACCGCTGCGCCAACTGGAGGCGGGCGGACGCGAATTCTCCGCCGGGCCAGAGCTGCGTGCGCTGCTGATCCGGCTGGCGGAAAATGGTGGAATTCTGGTCCGCAATGGCGCGGGGCTGGATCGGCTGACGCTGCCGCAGCGCGATACTCTGCGCCGCCTTGGCGTCAAAATCGGTGCGCTCGATCTGTATGTTCCAGCCATGCTTAAGCCTGCCGCCTATGCCGCCTGGCAGGCGCTGGGCGAGGTGAACGGCAAGGTTCTGCCCGCGCCGCCGCCGGGCATGCCGCCGGTGATCACGCGGGCCGGATCGAGTGATCTTGCCCCCTATCGCCTGCTTGGCGCGCAGGCGCTGCGGATCGACATGGCTGAGAAACTGCTGCGCCTGGCCCATCAGGCGCGCCTGACCGCAAGGGGGAAGCCGTTTGTGATCAATCCAGTGCTGGCGGTATCGATGGGACTGACCACGCCCGCGCTTTCCCAGTTGCTGCGGCTGGGCGGATTCCAGCTGCGGCCGGGCAAGTTTTTGGCAAAGGGCAGCTTTGGCCCGCCCGATCCGCCGCGCTGGCGCTGGCGCCCGCTACGCCACCAGCCCACTCCGCGCCCGCTCACCCCTTCATCCAGCGGCGGGGCCTTTGCGGGCCTCGCGGAACTTGTCCGGTAATGCCATCAGGATCGACAAGCCGTGAGGATCGACCGGCCGTGAGAATCGACAAGCTGCTGTGGTTTCTGCGCCTCGTCAAAACGCGCGGTCAGGCCCAGACGCTAGTCGCGGCGGGCCATATCCGCCTGAATCGCCGCAGGATCGAACGCCCCGCACAGGGCGTCAGCCCGGGGGATATGCTGGTGCTGCCGCGGCCGGGCGGGGTCAGGGTGATCGTGGTGGTAGCACTTCCTGAGCGGCGCGGATCGCCTGCCGAAGCGCTGGCTTGTTACCGCACGCTTGACGGATGCGCCGCAAATCCCATAGCAGCAGGGCAAAGCACTGCCGCCAAGGGGAATCCGCTACCATGACCTATGTCGTCACTGACGCCTGCATCAAATGCAAATACATGGACTGCGTCGAGGTTTGCCCGGTCGACTGCTTCTATGAGGGTGAGAATATGCTGGTGATCAATCCCAGCGAATGTATCGATTGCGGCGTGTGCGAACCCGAATGCCCAGCCGAAGCGATTCTGCCCGATACCGAGAGCGGGCTAGAGCAATGGCTGGAACTGAACACCAAGTTTTCGGCCGAATGGCCCAACCTCACCACCAAAAAAGATACCCCGGTCGATGCCGACGAGCACAAGGGTGAGGACGGCAAGTTCGACAAATACTTCTCCGCCGAACCCGGTGAGGGCGATTGAGCCGAGCGGTAAGCCATTGGCGAATCACTTGCCAATCAGCACTTTTCGCCAGTCCTGATTGCGTCTTAAAACGATCGGTTCAGCGCGGGATTCTCTGCGCTGGTAATTTTGTTGCGAGCATGCTATATAATCGGCCAACTGCCGGGCTTTTTAGCCCTTTCGGCAGCCACGCATCTTGAAAGGCAGGATCGCACAAGTCGGTTGATGGAGTACCGGCCCGTTTCGGCGGCCCCCGGAAATACCATCCTCCTGCACGGCGTCGCGCGGATCCTGACCGACTGAAAGGACGATACATGGTAGTCAAGGCTCACGCCTTCGATGTTGGTGACTACGTCGTTTATCCCAAGCACGGGGTTGGCCGGGTGATTGAACTGCAAGAGCAGGAAATCGCCGGGATGCAGCTTGAGCTCTATGTGCTGCGCTTTGAAAAAGAGCGGATGACGCTCCGCGTGCCGGTGGGCAAGGTTGAAGCGATCGGCATGCGCAAGCTGTCGTCGGACAAGACCCTGCGTGAAGCGCTTGAAACGCTGACCGGCAAGCCCAAGGTAAAACGTACCATGTGGTCGCGCCGCGCACAGGAATATGTAGCGAAAATCAATTCGGGCGATCTGGTGTCGATCGCCGAAGTGACCCGCGATCTGTTCCGCGCCGATGATCAACCGGAACAGAGCTATTCCGAGCGGCAGATCTTCGAAGCCGCCTCCTCGCGCCTCGCGCGTGAGCTGGCCGCGATGGAAAAGACCGACGAGCCAGCCGCGCTCAAGAAGATTCTCGAGATCCTCAACGAGCATGCGCCCAGATATTACGAGGTTGCGGCGGTTCCCGCCTGATTGCACGCTCCATCGATCACCGAAAGGGCCGTTCCTGCAAAGGGGCGGCCCTGTTCGTTTGTCCGCTTGAACTGGCTGCCCTGCTGTATTATATCAACAACACACACTGGTATGAACAGGAGCCTTGTCATGAAGTTCGGGAATTTCAGCAAATTCGGGAAATGTGCCGGAGCCTTCGCCCCGCTGGCCGCAATCGCGCTCGCTGCGGCGCTTTCAGGCTGCGATGGCGCGCAGATCAAGATCAATGGCGAAGACGGCAAGAAGCTGGCCGATCTCGATCTGACTGGCACTGCCCCTGACGAGCTGGTGTTGCTCGGCCCCGATGAGGTCAAGATAACCGAAGGCGCGAAGCTGGCGATCACCGTCGATGGCGATGCCGATGCGGCAGCGGCGATGCGCTTCACCCTGAAGGATGGCAAGCTGGCGATCCTGCGCAAGGATGCCCAGTGGGGCAAGGGCGCGAGCGGCAAGACCGTGATCGTCAACGTTACCATGCTCGCCCCGCGTGAGCTTACCATGGCGGGTTCGGGTAAGATCGCCAGCGCCGCTCTGGCCTCCACGGCCAATATCGTCATCGCCGGATCGGGTCTGGTGGAAACCCCCAATGTTTCGGGCGATGTGATCGAGGTGAATCTGGGTGGTTCCGGAACCTACCGCGCAGCGGGCAATATTCGTACCCTCAAGCTGAAGATCGCGGGCAGCGGGTCGGCCGAGCTGGATGCGCTGAAGGCTGAACAGGCCAAGGTGACGATTGCCGGATCGGGTTCCGCGCGGTTTGCCTCGGATGGCGAGGTCGGCGCCAATATCATGGGTTCGGGCGAAGTTACCGTGCGCGGCCGCGCGCGCTGCAAGGTGAGCGCGATGGGCTCGGGCAGACTGATCTGCGAAACCGCTGCAACCGCGAAGGATGAGCCAGCCGCGCCCAAGGCCCCCGCCTAAGCCCGCCACAAAAATGCGCTCAACCGAAGCTGGCGTTCACTACCGGGAAACCCTGCTGGGCTAGGATCGGCGATCCAACACGCCAATGCGGGGTTATCCTATGTCGCGCGCCCTGGTTTCTGCCTTACTGTTGCCGCTGGTCTTGGCGGGCTGCGGCACTGCGGGGGCGATAGTTAGCGTCGCCACCGCCCCGGTGCGCGTCGCCACCCGCGCGGTCGATGTCGCCACGGTCAGCCAGTCAGAGAAGGATCAGCGGCGCGGCCGCGAAATCCGCCAGCGCGAAGAGCGGCTGGGCGAGCTGGAGCGTGATTATCGCCACCAATCGGAAAAATGCACCGCTGGCAATGCTGCGGCTTGCACCCGGCGCGATGCCGATCTGGCCGAGATGCAGGGACTGATGCCCGGCGTAGCTGACGAATCGCGTTAGGTTGCGGCGCGGCGCAGCCGGTCGTTTATCGCAGCCCCGATCCCGGAATCGGGGATTGGCGCGATCCCGATTCTCGGCTGGGGCGCAGCAGCTGCCACATGCAGGCAAGCATAGAGCTGCGCCGCAGCTTCAGCCAGATCGCCACTGGGTGAGAGGCTGATCTGCCCCGGCACCGCAGCGAAACCGATCAGGAATTCGTCCGCCACTGCGCTGGTCGCATCCAGCCGCAGCGGCTTGCCCGGCGCATAATGGCGGGCAAGCTGGCCGGGAGCCTCGATCCTGTCTGACGCCGTGACGTCAGTTTTTGGTCCAAGAACGGCGAAAATCTGGGCCTCACTGATTGGTCCGGGGCGCAGCACCTGCCAGCGGCCAGCCTCGCGCAGAACGACAATCGTCGATTCGATCCCCGCCGAGCAGGCCCCGCCATCAAGGATCAGGCCGACATTCTTCCCCAGTGAGGTGGCGACATGATCGGCCCGGGTCGGGCTGACCGCACCGCTGCGATTGGCCGATGGCGCCGCCAGCGCAAGACCGCTGGCCTGCAACACCGCGTGCATCACCGGATGGGCCGGGCAGCGCAGGGCAATGGTCGGCAGACCCGCAGTCACCGCCGGGGCGATTCGCGCGTCACGGCGCAGCGGCAGCACCATGGTCAGCGCGCCCGGCCAGAACGCAGCGGCCAGCGCGCGGGCGCGATCATCGATCAGGGCAAACTCTGCTGCGTGGCCTAGCGAGGTGACATGAACGATCAGCGGATTGAAATCCGGGCGGCCCTTGGCGCGATAGATCGCCGCTACGGCATCGGCGCTGTCTGCCCGCGCGGCCAGCCCGTAAACCGTCTCGGTTGGCAGGGCGACCAGCCCGCCGCCACGCAGAAGTTCAGCCGCCGCCGCGATGCCGCGCGCATCGGCGGGTCGGATCTGAAG
>JAYVKX010000276.1:0-2384 GCA_043768005.1 Novosphingobium sp.
GTCTGTTCGGAAATCCCGCCAAGCAGCTCTGCTGCCAAGGCAGGATGCTGCCCCGCGCTTGCCAAAGCCGGCAGACTGGCCGGGTTCTGCGCGCTGTCCAGGCCATGCGCCGGGCTGGCTGCATTCGCTTCATGTGCCGCAGCCGCAAGCGGCATTGCGGCAAGGGCCGCAGCGGCCAAGACGGCAGCAGTGGCCGCTGTCGTGGCGGACATTTCGCTGGTCCGCGCGTTGATCCGATCAAGCGCAGAGATTGCAAAGCTGGCATCGGCGATAGTGCCGCTGGTTCCATCGGCATTGGTAAAGCTGGCCGTGCCATGCACCACAACCTCGCCGCCAGCCGCAGTGGTAGTCACCCCGTCGCTGGTCAGGCTGATGGCGGTGATGCCCAGCGCGGTCAGCGACTGGAACTCGCCAGCTTCTGATATCCCGTTGCTGTTGGCATCCTGCCAAACCCCGAACTGCGCGAATGCCGTGTCACTGGCATCAAGTACGCCGTCGTGGTTGCTGTCAAACTGTGCCGCAAGTCCCTGCAGATCAGTCTGGTTATCGTTGCCGAAAACGATTTCGCTGCCGTCGTTTACCGCCCCATCGCCGTTGCGATCGATGGCCAGCAAGCCATCATCGCCGCCAATCCAGGCGGTGCTTTCGGGCGAGCCATCACCTGCATAATCGAAGGTAACACCAGCGGAGGCTGCGACAAACTCAACCCCGTCTCCGTCCAGATCGAACGCGATCGGCGCCGCCGCCGGATTAAGCGTCAGCACAATGTTGCCGTTCGTTGTCAGGATGTCGCCATCGCCGTCCTGGATCGAAACCGGCGCGGTAATAATAACTGGCGCATTGGAAATGGTCGTCGCACCAAAATCACCGATCTTGAAGGTGTTGCCGCTGCCATAGCCAAATTCGATGCTGTTATAGCCAGTGGTGGTAAATCCGGCGAGGCGGGTGTTGTCCGCTACACCCGAAATCGTCGCAACACCGCCGCTGAAACCAACGGTGAACGAATGGCCGCCAATGACATAGGTACCAGCAATGCTGACCAGCTGGGTCACCCCATTGAAACTGATCGCAACGCTGGTGATCGGATCGATCACCCCGTCTCCGACAGTCTTCAGCGTGCCGGTATCCGCATCGTCAAACGCCTTGAGTGTGATTGTGCTGGAGGTGTTGATCGCGGTGATCAGCGCCGAAGCCCCATTGACCACATAGTGCCCGGTGAACGACTGCGTCTGGTCAGCCCCGCCAGCAGCATTGAAATTACCGCCTGAAACCGGCGAGCCAAGGAGATCGATAACGAAATCGACCCGCATGGCTTCGCCGCTACCAACCGAGTTGCCGCCGGCAACCCCGCCTTCAGTGGCCTTGGTGTTGACCGTGCCGCCGCCTACCGGGGAAAGCAGCAGATCCTGGCTGCCAGCCACCGTGGGCTGAGTGAACCCAGCCCACGATCCATTGCCGCCCACGAAATTGTAGCCGCCTGCGTTGAAGTCCACCAGCTGGGTCGAATCGACCTTCTGATCGACATGGACGACGTATTGATCGGGCGATCCGGCCGGCTGCAGCGAAATGGTAAATACCGTGCTGCCATTGCTCGATTTCACAGCCGTCAGCACCGTGCCATCAGCCGAGAGCGAATAGTTGAGCGAAACCAGCCCCGAGGTCAGATTCTGGCTTTGCAGATTGGTGATCGTCGCGGTGGTGAAGAGCACCTTGCCCGCGCCATCAGCGCCGAAATTATTATCGACATCAAGATCGCCATCAAGGTAGCCAGACCCGGTGCCGCCCGCCGTATTGGTCAGCGATGTTGCCACCGGCGCGATCGCGCTGGGCGTATCATCATCGAAGGTGAGGTTGAGCGTGCCGGTCACCAGCGAACCATCGCTGTCGCGAACCTGATAGGTCAGCGCGGCAGAGGCATCATTCTCGTCCCCGCCCGCCGTATGCAGGACATTGTCGAGCAGCGTCACCTGATAGGCCCCGTTTGCCGGATTGACCGAGACTGAGAACAGCGCGCCGCGCGGGCCGGTGGCGGTCAGCGTGTTGCTGCCCGCATTCCAGCTGTAGGTCACCGTTTCAGTGCCGATCAGCGCCGTCTGGCCTGCCATGTTGGAAAGCGTAACCGAACCCGCCCCATCGATACCAAAGCTGTTTGGCAGCGTGCCCGAGAAGGTCGCCTGGTTGTTGTCACCATCGGCATCGGCATCGGCAAGATCGCCCGTGCCACCAGCAATTCCGCCCAGCGCATCATCATCAACGCTTGCCGCAGTCGTCCCGGCAGTCGGCAGATTGGCGTCGCCTGCGAAGGTGAAGGTCAGCGTCGCAGTCGATGTATCGCCGTCTGCATCGCGCATCGTATAGGTGAAGCTATCGATCGTACCGTCCGC
>JAYVKX010000277.1:0-2216 GCA_043768005.1 Novosphingobium sp.
GCGGATTATATCCGTTCGGGCAATGCGCGATCGGTGCTTGTGGTCAGCCCGGAAATCTGTTCGGGCCACCTCAACTGGCGTGACCGGGATAGCCATTTCATCTTTGGCGATGTCGCAACGGCGGTATTGGTCGAGGCGGAAGACATGGCCCCGCGCCCCCATTGGAGTATTCTGGGCACCAAGCTCAAAACGGTCTTCTCCAACAACATCCGCAACAATTTCGGCTTCCTCAACCGCGCTCATCCCGAAACCCGCGACGGGGCTGACAAGCTGTTTGTCCAGGAAGGGCGCAAAGTGTTCAAGGAAGTGGTGCCAATGGTCGCCAATATGATCGCCGAGGAAGCAGCGCGGCTGGAGATTGATCCGTCAGGCTTGCGGCGAATGTGGCTCCATCAGGCCAATACGGGGATGAATCGCCTGATCGCCCAGCGCGTATTGGGGCATGAAGCGAGTGAGGATGAAAGCCCGACAGTGCTTGATAGCTATGGCAATACCTCCAGCGCGGGTTCGATCATTGCCTTCCATCTCAACAACATGGATATGGTAGCGGGCGATATCGGGCTGATCTGCTCGTTCGGTGCGGGCTATTCGGCGGGCACGGTTTTCGTCCGAAAGGTGGCATAAGCCGCACCTCGCGGCTTGTCCTGCCACGCTGCAAACCCTAGATGCTGCCCATGTCTGGAGAAATATTAGATAATCGCGGGCGCGGAGATGTCAGCTGGAGCTGGCCAAGTGTCCATCCCGAAGGCCGCAAGTTCGCGTTGATCGCGGGCGCTGTTTGTCTTGTGACGGCGTTCTTCGCCTGGGAGACCGTGGCCTGGCCACTGGCGGCATTGGTTGGCGGAATTCTTGCCTTCTTCCGTGACCCCCACCGGGTGACCCCGCAAGGCGATCATTTCATCGTCGCCCCGGCAGACGGGCTGATAACCCTGATCCAGCGGGTTCCGCCTCCGCGGGAACTTTCGGTTGATGACGGCAGTGGCGTAGCGGCGCTGGGAACTGAGCCGGTCACCCGTATCTCGATCTTCATGTCGGTTTTCGATGTGCATATCAACCGTACCCCGATCGCGGGGGCTGTGCGGCGCGTGGTGTATATTCCGGGCAAGTTCCTCAATGCCGATCTCGACAAGGCCAGCGAAGAGAATGAGCGGCAGCATATACTGATCGAGCGCGGTGATGGGCTGATGATCGGGTTTACCCAGATCGCCGGCTTGGTCGCGCGGCGCATCGTGCCCTTCGTCAAGCCCGGAGATATCGTCGCTTGCGGCCAGCGGATCGGGCTGATCCGCTTTGGCAGCCGGGTCGATGTTTATCTTCCGGCAGGCACTGAGCCCAAGGTTCTGATGGGGCAGAAATGCGTTGCCGGGGAAACCGTGCTGGCCGAACTTGGCCAGCAGTTGCTGATCGAGGGCGTCAGCCAGTGAGCGATAGCGGGCCAGCGCACCCGCAATCTCATTCAGACGAGCCGCGTAAACGTGGCTTGCCGGGCGGGCTGACGCTGCGTGCTCTGGTTCCTAATGCGATAACGGCAGCGGCACTGTGCGCCGGGTTGACTGGTATCCGGTTTGCCATTCTGGGGGACTGGGAAAAGTCTGTACTCGCGGTGGTTCTGGCCGGGATGCTGGATGGTATCGATGGACGGATCGCCCGGCTGCTCAAGGCCGAATCGCGCTTTGGGGCAGAGCTGGATAGTCTGGCCGATTCGATTTCCTTTGGCGTTGCCCCTGCCTTGATCCTGTTCTTGTGGTCATTGGATGATTTGCCGCGGCTTGGCTGGTTCGCCAGCCTTGCCTATGCGATATCCTGTGCATTGCGGCTGGCCCGGTTCAATGCGCAGATCGATGTCGCGGAACAGCCGCATAAATCAGCTGGCTTCCTGACCGGGGTTCCCGCACCGGCGGCGGCGGGGCTGGCGTTTCTGCCGCTTTATCTGTGGATCGTGACCGGTCGACCTGAATTTCGCGAACCGATCCTGGTAGGTATCTGGCTGACCGTGATCGCCTTTCTGATGATTTCCAGCGTCGCTACACTATCATGGGGTTCGATCCGCCCGCGCCGAAGCATGCGATTGGAACTGCTGGCGCTGGTCGGGCTGGTCGGCGCTGCAGCGCTGACTGAGCCCTGGCTTACCCTGATCGGGATTTGCGTGCTCTATCTGGCAATGTTGCCGGTGGGGATTTTGAACTATTCCCGGGTCAAGCAGCAGCGCGCAGCGC
>JAYVKX010000278.1:0-3185 GCA_043768005.1 Novosphingobium sp.
GATCGGGATTGCGCAGGATGTGTGGGCCGCGCCGTGGCGGCACAAATTCTCCTACATGTGGCGCGAGCCGGGCTGGAGCCACGATGGCAGCCGCGATACTTCGGACACGATTCGGGCGCGCTGGGCTGAGAACGCATCCAGCGAATTGGGTTAAGCTGGTAAGGGAGAGCAATGTTGATGCCGCAAACACTCACCAAGATGATCATCGCAACGAACATCGCAATTGCTGGCGCATCATCACACCCCGCTCTTGCCCAAAGCTGGAGTTCAACAAATGATTATCCTGCCAGAGCGCTGCGTGAAGGAAGAGAAGGAACCGCAGAGTTTACAGTTAGCGTGAATGAGCAGGGCAGGGTCGAAGAATGCTGGATCACAAAGTCCAGCGGCTCTCCAGACCTTGACGTAGCGACTTGCGAAATAATCTCGCGTCGGGCCAGATTCAAGCCAGCGATCGATGCAGATGGCAAGACAGTAAAGGGAAACTTCTCAAGCCGGATTCGCTGGGTCATTCCCAAAGATGACCCACCCCCCAATCCAGAGCCCAAGCCTGCAGAATAGCATTGCGCTGATTTAATCGCTCGCTTAACTCTCCCGCCAACACAGGAGAGATCATGGACGGGTTCGATATAATCGTGATCGGCGGGGGCAGCGCTGGCAGCGCCGCTGCTGGACGGCTGGCCGAGGATGGCACCAGGCGGGTCTGCCTGCTTGAGGTGGGCGGCACCAATGACAATATGCTGGTCAAAACCCCCGGCCTCATGCCGTTCATCCCCGGCGGCGCCAACTGGAAGTTTGAAACCGTCCCGCAAAAAGGGCTGAACGGCCGCACCGGTTATCAACCGCGCGGCCGGGGTCTGGGCGGATCTAGCGCGATCAACGCCATGGTCTATATCCGCGGCAACCACTTCGATTATGATCAATGGGCCGAGCTTGGCTGCACCGGGTGGAGCCATGACGAAGTGCTGTCCTACTTCAAACGCTCCGAAGGCAACGAGCGCGGCGGCGATGATTGGCATGGCGGCGCGGGCCCGCTGTCGGTCATGGATCAGCGCTGGAGCAACCCCGGCTCACAGGCTTTCATTGCCAGTGCAGCAACGTTGCAACTGCCTTGCAATTCCGATTTCAATGGCGCGGTCCAGGACGGCTTCGGGCTGTATCAGGTGACGCAAAAGGGTGGTGAGCGGTGGTCCGCCGCGCGCGCCTATCTCTCGTCTCGGCCCAATCTGGCGATCCGCACCGGCGCGCTGGTGGAACGGATTGTGATCGAAAACGGCCGCGCCACCGGGGTTGAGGTCCGCTTTGGCAATCGCCGCGAAGTGATCCGCGCCACAGGCGCGATTGTGCTTTCGGCAGGCGCCTTTGGCTCCCCGCAAATCCTCATGTTGTCCGGGATCGGCCCCGCCGCGCAACTGCAGCAGCACGGCATAGCAGTGCAGCGCGATTGCGCGGCGGTCGGCAGCGATTTGCAGGACCATATCGATTACGTTGCCAGCTGGGAAACCGCCTCGAAAACCTTCATTGGCGATAGTCTGGCGGGTAGCTGGAAGATGGCGAAGGCGATCATCCAGCATCGCCTCAAGCGCACCGGGATCATGACCACGCCCTATGCCGAGGCAGGCGGCTTCTGGCGCTCATCCCCCGATCTTCCCGCCCCCGATATCCAGTTTCACATGGTTCCCGCGATGCTGGAAGACCACGGCCGCGCCAAGGTCAAAGGCCACGGTTTTTCCTGCCACGCCTGTGTTCTCCGCCCGGAAAGTCGTGGCACGGTGCGGCTTAATTCGGACGATCCGGCGGCGGCGCCCGCCATCGATCCGGGCTTTCTGGACGATCCGCGCGACATCGCCACGCTGCGCGCCGGGGTACGGCTGATGTACCGCATCATCGCTGCATCACCGCTGGCGGGCTATGCCCCGAAGGATCGGTATCCGATCGATATCAACGACGATGCCGCGCTCGATGCGCAGATCCGCAATCGCGCCGATACGGTCTATCACCCGGTCGGAACCTGCCGGATGGGTAGCGACGGGGCCAGCGTGGTTGATCCCGCGCTGAAATTGCGCGGGCTGGACGGGCTGTGGGTGGCCGATGCCAGCATCATGCCACGGCTGATTTCGGGTAACACCAATGCCCCCTCGATCATGATCGGCGAACGCGCAGCTGATTTCGTGAAAGCAGCCTTGACCGCTTGATCGCCGCAGAAAAAAAGGGGGCCGGAGCGGCTGGCTCCGGCCCTTCTAGTTTTCGTTCGCAGGAGGAACGTGGGCTGGCGGGATCGAGGGGAGAGAGGGGGAACCCCAACCCCGCCAAACTGGGTGGCTTTAGTAGTTATAGGCGCGCTCGCCATGTTCGGAGAGGTCAAGGCCTTCGCGTTCGGCTTCCTCGGTGGGACGCAGGCCGAAGATCTTGTCGACGATATAAAACAAGATAGCCGAGCCGACGCCGGACCACACCAGGGTCAGCAACACTGCTTTCAGCTGGGTGGCGAACTGGCCGGCCATATCGTATTCGCCGGGAACCGCCGGAAACACGGTGTAGTCGAACCAACCTTGCCCGCCGAGCGATGGCGCAGCGACAATCGCCGTGCCCAGAGCACCGACGATCCCGCCGATGCAGTGTACCCCGAACACGTCGAGCGTATCATCGTACTTGAGCGCGTTCTTCACCTTCGAGACGAATAGGTAGCAGATCGGCGAGACGATAAAGCCGAGCGCGATCGAGGTCAGCGGGGCCGCGTAGCCCGAGGCCGGGGTGATCGCCACGAGGCCAGCCACAGCACCGGTGGCGCCGCCCAGCATCGAAGGTTTGCCGTGGTGGAACTGTTCAACCAGGGTCCAGCTCACCGCCGCAGCAGCGGTTGCCACGAAGGTGTTGATGAAGGCCACGGCAGTCACGCCATTGGCTTCAAGATTGGATCCGGCGTTGAAGCCGAACCAGCCCACCCACAACAGCGAAGCGCCGATCATGGTCATGGTCAGCGAATGCGGCGGTGTAGCCTCCCGGCCAAAGCCGACGCGCTTGCCGATCATCAGGCAGCCGACCAAGCCGGCAATACCGGCGTTGATATGAACCACCGTGCCGCCCGCAAAATCGAGTGCGCCCTTGCCCCACAGATAGCCATAGTCAGTCGGTGCATCGACCAGAAAATCAGGTCCAGCCCAGTACCAGACCATGTGGGCGATCGG
>JAYVKX010000279.1:0-2143 GCA_043768005.1 Novosphingobium sp.
GCGGCTGGTGCCTAGCTCGCCGTTGTTCTGGGCGGCATTTGCGGGCTATTATCTGGCCTTGCCGATCAGCGAGTGGATAATTTACCGGCGGCTGTGGCAGTTTCCGCCAGCCGGGTTCGGCGCGCTGCTGCGCAAGCTGGTCTCCAACGAATTGCTGCTCGGTTACCTGGGTGAGGCGCAGTTCTATGCTTGGGCGCGCGGGCGCGGCACGGTCAACGCAGCGCCCTTCGGCGCGATCAAGGACATCACGATCCTTTCTGCGCTGACCGGTAACCTGGCCACTTTGGTGATGCTGGCGCTGGCCTGGCCCTATGTTACCGCCGGGCAGCTTGGCGGACAGGGGCAAAGCGCCTTTACTGCGCTGGGGATCGTACTGATTACCTCGCTTGGCATCCTGTTTTTCCGGCACAAGCTGTTCACTCTGCCGCGCCGCGAATTGCTGATCATTTCGGTGATCCACGTGGTGCGGATCGCGGCGGTGCTGATCCTTTCAGCGGTGATGTGGCATGCCGTCCTTCCGCAAGTGGCGCTGACCTTGTGGCTGGTGTTGGCGACGCTGCGCCAGCTGATCTCGCGGTTGCCGCTGATGCCCAACAAGGACGTGGTTTTTGCCGGGATCACCGTGCTGCTACTTGGCAACAGCGCCCAGGTTGCGGCATTGATGGCAATGATGGCGGTGCTGCTGCTGGCGGCGCACCTGCTGGTTGGTACGGTGTTTGGCCTGGCTGGCCTGTTTGATACGGAGAGGACGAAATGAAGCCGATAGCACTTGCCCTGGCTGTGCCCCTGTTACTGGCCGCCGGACCGACGCTGCGTTCTAGCCCCGATCTGGGCAAAGCTGAAGGGCGCTGCCGCCCCGGCGAAGCCGGCCCGGCCCTGCTGGTCGAAGCCAAGGGCTTGAAAGACCGCAGCGGCCAGATCAAGGTCGAATTGTACCCGGCCAACGACAAGGATTTCCTGGCCGATGACAATGTGCTGGTCAGCGCCGGAAAGACCTTCCGCCGGGTCGAAGTGCCCACGCCCATGGCTGGCGCGGCGGTGGCCTGCATCCGCATTCCGGCGCCCGGAACCTATACCCTGATGGTGATGCATGACCGCGACGGCGATCACAAATTCAACTACAAGCTGGACGGGATCGGCTTCACTGGGAATCCCAAGCTGGGCTGGTCGAAGCCCAAGTGGACGTCGGCCCGGGTCTCGGTCGCCTCGGCCGGTGTGTCGCGCGTTGCGGTGGTGATGAATTACAAGAACGGCCTCGGCATGGGGCCGATCTGAGGCCGTTGAGGCATGCACCTGGTCGATGTCTGCGCGTTTTTCACCCCCCACGGCGGCGGGGTGAAAACCTATGTCGAGCAAAAGCTCAAATGGGGACCGCAATTCGGTGTACGGATCACGATTCTTGCACCCGGCGATGACCATGCGGTCACTGACTTTGGTCCCGGCGCGCAGCTGATCACGATCCCATCGCCGCGCCTGCCGGTCGATAGGAACTACTGGTATTTCGGCGATCAGGGCGCGCTGCACGCTGCACTTGATCGGCTGGCGCCCGATCTGGTCGAATGCTCCTCGCCGTGGCGCAGTCCTTCGTGGGTGGCCAATTGGCGGCCCGATGTCCCCAAAGCCCTGTTCCTGCACGCCGATCCGCTGTCGGCCTATGCTTATCGCTGGTGCGATGGGCTGCTGCCGCGCAGCGCAACCGACCGGCTGTTCGCGCCCTATTGGCACCATATCCGCACCTTAAGCGCACGCTATGACAGTGTGATCTGCGCCAGTAGCGATCTGGCCGCACGGATGACAGCCGGCGGGGTGCTGCATTGCCGGCGCGAGCCGATGGGGGTGGACGACGGGGTCTTCTCCCCCGCCAACCGCGATTCGGCCTTGCGCGCCAGCCTGTTGGCCGAACTGGGCTTACCTAAAGAAGCCGGGCTGCTGATCGGGGTCGGAAGGCTATCGGCCGAAAAGCGCTGGCCGCTGGTCTTCGATGGCGTGCGCCGCGCCCAGCAACATAAGCCGCTGGGGTTAATGCTGCTGGGCGGCGGGCGGCAGTTCCGCGAAGTAAGCGCGGCGATCGGCCGCGCCGCCCACATCCGCCTGGTCGATCCGGTGCGCGATCGCGCGCGGTTTGCCGCAATCCTGGCCAGCG
>JAYVKX010000280.1:0-4020 GCA_043768005.1 Novosphingobium sp.
GGCTGCCGCCGTGCTCGCGACGATGGGGCTGACTGTGTCCGACGCTGTGCGGCTGCTGCTGACCCGCATCGCGCATGACAAGGCGCTGCCGTTCGAGCCTTTGAGGCCGAACGCGGAAACCATCGCCGCGATGGAAGCAGCGCGGACGGGCAAACTTGCCAGCTTCGATAGCATCGAAGCGTTGATGGCGGATTTGAATGAGGACGATTGAGCGAACAGGCAAATTCAAGCGCGACTTCAAGCGCGAACTCAAAGGGCCGCACGGCAAAGTGCTGGCGACCGAATTACCGAGGCTGCTTCAAGAGCTGGCGTCCGATCAACCTTTGGAAGCCGCTTGGCGCGACCACGCCCTGAGCGGCGAATGGAAAGATCATCGCGATTGCCATGTGAAGCCCGATCTCGTGCTAATCTACCGCAAGCCCGATCCCGGACGCTGCAACTCGTCAGGCTCGGATCTCATGCGGAATTGGGCTGGTAAAGTCACGAAATCACCAACTCGGGTCGGCAGCACACATTTTTCTTACCACAACCGCGCATCGACCCGCGCCCGGATCGCCCGAACCCCGCGCCGCGCAATCTGGCGGCGTTGTTCGGTATGGAGCCCGCCATCACCGAGCGTCTCATCCTCGTCGCCCAGCAGATGCGCGGCGATTATGGCGCGCTCACTGGCGAGGGTTTTCTCGATCCGTTCGATATCGCGTGTTGCAATGGTGCCGGGCCGGACTGATTCGCTGCCGCGCGGGCGCGCGCGCCGTTCAAGCTGGCGCAGCGCAATGCCTCGCATATGGGCGACATAATCATCGATCAGTGTCCCGCAGGCCCGCCGGGCGAGGGTTTCGGCGGCGAGCGCTTCGGTGCGGAGCTGGCTTGCGGGATCAGCAGGCTCCCAGCGCGGGCCGTCCCCGTCCGCCGCTTCGCCCAGCTGATCGAGTGAGATCACGCTTGCTCCAGCCGCCTGCGCCGAGGCGCGCTGTTCCAGCCGGACCCGGTGGCGCAGCCCCTGCAGCTCGCCGCGCAGCTGCCAGTTGACGAAGGTGGTGAAGCGGGCCTTGGCCGGATCATAGGCGAGCAGCGCGCGGTGGATCCCGATGGCACAGGCCTGGGCCGCATCATCGTGCCAGTCAACCAGCCCATAGGCGCGGATGAAATGGCGGATGCGCGGGGCGATCAGGCGCAGGATCCGGGCAAAGTGCCGGTCGATCGCGGCGCGGGTTCGGCCATCTGCCGGTATGCGGCGGCGCAGCGCCAGAATTGCCGCTACCTCCACTTCCAGCGCATCGGTAATCGTCGACATGGGCGCTCTCCGCCCGGTTGCGCAGCATGCGAACCGGGCAGGGCCAAGTCTAGGATGCCCAGGTGAAGGCCGGGGTGACGCGCGGATCCGGGCGAACCCCTATGTGGCGGTGCTAGTTCCGGGCCGCTTCGCGTTCGATCAACCGGCGGCTGGCATCCAGCGCGGCCTCTTCATTACCCCGGACCACCGCGATGAACACTTGCGCACAATCTTCCTGCGCACGGCGGCTGCGCTGGGCCGCGACCACCCGGCTAAGCGGCAGGAACAACCGGTGACATTCCCGCGCCGGATCACCGCTTTCCTGAAACAGCGCCAGAATCTCGTGAAACAGCTTGCAGGCATCATCAAGCGGCTCGCCCGCGCCTGCCGGGGGAACGCTGGCCAGCGCCGCGAACACCCCGTTCAGCGGGGCGCAATCGAACGGAGCAAGCTTGCGGCGAGGTCGGGCCATGATCCCATTATAGAGAGCGCAGACGCGATCCGGGCAGAGTAAAGCTCAGCTCTGGCCGAAGCGCTCGTACAGGATCACCGTCGCGCCATCTTCCAGCACATGGCGGCCATAGCGGATGAAACCCAGCGTCGCCGCTAGCCGATCGGATACAATATGGTCCTCCTCGATCATGCAGGCGATCCGCTGCTTGCCGTGGAGCGCATCGAACCAGGCCAGGCTAGCGCGCATCGCCTCCTTGGCCAGCCCTTCGCCCCAGGCACTGCGGTGGATGATCCAGCCGGCCTCCGGCACATCGTCCAGCCCCTTGCCAAACCCGCGCAGGCTGCGGAAAATGCCGCAATTGCCGATGATCTGGTTGCCGCCCCGGCGGCGGACCATGAAGCTGCCATAGCCATGCAGCGACCAGCTGCCGGCGTTGCGCATCAGCCGGGAAAAGCTGTCGCCCTCATCGGGGGTGTGGTTGCCCAGAAACCGCCGCATCTCATCGTCTGCCGTCAGGGCGTGAAGCTGGGTCAGATCGGCCGCCGCCGGTTGCCACAGCTCAAGCCGCTCGGTGGTGATGACCGGGCGGGTAATCGGGGGCGGGGCGGCGCTCATAGCAGCCGGTCCGCCAGATGGATCGCAATCCCAACCAGTCCGCCGACCAGCGTTCCATTGATCCGGATGAACTGCAGATCGCGGCCCACCGCGCCTTCGATCCGGTCAGTCACCGTCCGCGCATCCCAGCGCTTGACCGTTTCGGAAACCAGCCGGACGATCTGATCGCCATAACGCGTGGCGACGCCGACCAGCGTGCGGCGGGCAAAGCGATTGACCAGCACCTGCAACCGGCCATCGCGCTGCAATGCCTCGCCCAGCTCGCTCAGGCTCGCGCCGAACTGGCCGCCCAGCGCCAGATCGGGATTGCGCGTGGCCGACAGCAAGGCAGCGCGGGTCCGCTCCCAGATCCCGTCCAGCCAGCGGCCCATCGCGGGGTTGGCCAGCACCTCCAGCTTCAGCCGCTGAACCCGGTCCTGCATTGCAGGATTGCCCAGCAGATCATGGGCCAGCGTTTCCAGCCCTTCTTCCACCTTGCGGCGCAGCGGATGCTCGGGATCGACGATGGTTTCCGCCAGCAGCTTGTACAACCCGTCAAGGATGCCATTGGCCAGCCGTTCGTCCAGCCCGGTCCAGCGCAGGATGCCATTGGCGCGGGTGTGGATCATCTCGCGCAGCAGCGTTTCATTGTCTTCCAGCGTCAGTGCGGCCCAGCGGACCAGGCTTTCAAGCAGCGGCAGGTGGCGCTTGTCGGCAATCGCAGCGGTCAGCAGCTGGCCCAGCAGCGGCGCGATATCAAGTTTTTCAAGCTGGGTCCGCAGCCCCGATTTGACCAGTCCGCCGAGCTGTTCAGGATCGAGCGACTGCAGCATATCGCCGATCAGATTGGCCGCGCCCGCGCGCAGCCGTCCCCGATCCGAACCGGCTTCTCCCCGTTGCGGGTTGGACAGGAAGGTTCCGGCAGCGGCCGCCAAATTCATCCCCGATAGCCGCCGCGCGACCACCGGCGGGATTAGAAAATTCTCACGCAGAAAGGATGCCATCGTCTCGGCGATGCGATCCTTGTTTTCGGGGATGATCGCGGTGTGCGGGATCGGAATGCCCAGCGGATGGCGGAACAATGCGGTGACCGCAAACCAATCCGCCAGCCCGCCAACCATCGCCGCCTCGCTGAACGCCAGCACATAACCCCAGACAGTATGCAGGCCCTGAAAATGGCGCGCGATCAGGAATACCCCAGCCATGACCAGCAGCAGCAGGCTGGCAAACAGGCGCATCCGCCGGGCCCGATCAACCGGAGCCGGGGCCGCTGCGGGGCGTTGGCGGAACAGGCTGATGGTCACTCGGCCGGAAGCGCCCCGGCTTCGCCATGCCCGGGATATTGGGCGTTCACCTCGTCCTCGGGCTGATAGGTCAGGAACATCCGGCGCAGCTTTGGCCCCATCCGCTTTTCAAAGCCATCGGCCAGACTGAACCCGGCTGGCACGATCAGCAAGGTCAGCATGGTCGACAGGATCAGCCCGCCGATCACTACCGTGCCCATCGGCGCGCGGAAGGCCGCGTCGCCCGACAGCGATATCGCGGTGGGGATCATCCCGGCGGTCATCGCCACAGTGGTCATCACGATCGGCTGGGCGCGCTTGTGCCCGGCCTCGATGATCGCGGCGAATTTCTCGGTGCCCTTGGACATCTCCTCGATCGCGAAATCGATCAGCAGGATCGAGTTCTTGGCGACGAT